>NZ_JBEPAK010000287.1:0-8185 GCF_040298565.1 Kitasatospora sp. NPDC001539
CTCGCCAAGGAGATCAACGACCTCGGCGGCGACGTCAGCGAGACCGAGGACGGCCTGCGGATCCGCCCGCGCCCGCTGCACGGCGGCGTGTTCCACACCTACGAGGACCACCGGCTGGCCACCGCCGCGGCGGTGCTCGGCCTCGCCGTGCCCGGCGTGGAGGTGGAGAACGTGGCCACCACCGCCAAGACCCTGCCCGACTTCCCCGGGATGTGGGCGGAACTTCTCGGCGGGGCGGCGGCGGACGCCTGAGCGGAGACTTGAGCCATGCGCCGCTACGGCAAGGACGCCGACGAGGACGACATCCGCAACCGCCCCGCCCGCCGGGGTTCCCGGCCGCGGACCCGGATCCGCCCCAAGCACGAGGACGCCGCCGAGGCGATGGTGCTGACCGTCGACCGCGGCCGGCTGACCTGCCTGGTCGACCCGGGGACCAAGCAGGAGCGCCAGGTCGTCGCCATGAAGGCCCGTGAGCTGGGCCGCAAGGGCGTCGTCGTCGGCGACGTCGTCCACCTGGTCGGCGACCTCACCGGCGACGCCGACACCCTCGCCCGGATCGTCCGGGTCGAGGAGCGCAGCTCCGTCCTGCGGCGCACCGCGGACGACGACGACCCGTACGAGCGGATCGTCGTCGCCAACGCCGAGCAGCTGGCCATCGTCACCGCGCTGGCCGACCCCGAGCCCCGCCCCCGGCTGATCGACCGCTGCCTGGTCGCCGCCTACGACGCGGGCATGGAGCCGCTGCTGGTGCTCACCAAGTCCGATTTGGCGTCGGCCGCCCCGCTGCTGGAGTCCTACGCCCCGCTCGGCATCGACTACGTGGTCACCCGCCGGGACGAGCTGGAGACCACCGGCGCCGAGGCGGTCCGCGAGCACCTGCGCGGCCGCTCGACGGTCTTCATCGGCCACTCCGGCGTCGGCAAGACCACCCTGGTGAACGCCCTCGTGCCGGACCGGCAGCGGCAGACCGGCCACGTCAACGCCGTCACCGGACGCGGCCGGCACACCACCGTCTCCGCCCTCGCGCTGCGGCTGCCCCCGCCGCCGGGCGCCAAGGCGGGGTCGAAGAAGGCGCTGAACTCGGGCTGGGTGATCGACACCCCCGGCTTCCGCTCCTTCGGCCTCTCGCACATCGACCCGGCCCGGGTCATCCACGCCTTCCCCGACCTGGAGCCCGGCACCGTCGAGTGCCCGCGCGCCTGCAGCCACGACGAACCGGACTGCGCGCTGGACGCCTGGGTCGCCGAGGGGCACGCGGAGGCCGCCCGGCTCTACTCGCTGCGCCGGCTGCTGGCCAGCAAGGAGTCCCGCGAGGGCGACTGACCGCCGCGCCGCAGGCCCCCTCCCCTCGGGCTTCCTCGGGGCTCGTGGTCCGTTCGAGGTGTCGGAGGGGGTCCGCCTGGTGATCATAGGAAGGTCGGGCCGGCCGCGGTCCGTCCGTCGACCGACAGGGAGGGCACGCGATGGCATGGGCCCTGGTGGTCCTGGCCGGCCTGCTGGAGACCGGCTTCGCGATCAACCTCAAGCTCAGCGAGGGCTTCACCAAGCTCTGGCCCACCATCAGCTTCTGCGTGTTCGCCCTCGGCAGCTTCGGCCTGCTCACCCTCTCCCTGAGGAACCTGCCGGTGGGCCCCGCCTACGCGGTGTGGACGGGCATCGGCGCGGCCGGCACCGCGATCTACGGCATGGTCTTCCTGAACGAGACCACCTCGGTGCTCAAGCTGGTCTCCGTCTCCCTGGTGATCGCCGGCGTCATCGGCCTGCAGCTCAGCGGCACCGCGCACTAGCCGGCCGGTGCCCGGGACGCCCCGGCGGCGCGGCCCGGCGGCGCGGGTCTTCCGGGCGGCTCGGCGGGCAGCCCGTCGGGGCGGCCCGCCGGGCGTCCATCGGGGCGTCCCGCTCCGCGAGCCCGGCTGTGCCGATCGGGGCGGGCTCGCTAGGGTCTTGGACATGGCCGACTACCACGACGACCTCCGACTCGCCCATGTCCTCGCCGACTCGGCCGACTCGGTCACCCTGGAGCGCTTCCGCGCCCTCGACCTGACGGTCGAGACCAAGCCCGACCTCACGCCGGTCAGCGACGCCGACAAGGCGGCCGAGGAGCTCGTGCGCAGCGTGCTCCAGCGCGCCCGCCCGCGGGACGCGGTCCTCGGCGAGGAGTTCGGCCTGCAGGGCTCGGGCCCGCGCCGCTGGGTGATCGACCCGATCGACGGCACCAAGAACTACATCCGCGGCGTCCCGGTCTGGGCCACCCTGATCGCCCTGCTGGAGGACGGCCCGGACGGCGTCGAGCGCCCGGTGGTCGGCATCGTCTCCGCCCCGGCGCTGCAGCGCCGCTGGTGGGCGGCCAAGGGCCTGGGCGCCTTCGCTGGCCGCAGCCTCGCCAAGGCCTCCCGGATCCACGTGTCGGGCGTCTCCCGGATCGAGGACGCCTCCTTCTCCTACTCCTCCCTCACCGGCTGGGAGGACCGCGGCCGCCTCGACCCGTTACTGGACCTCACCCGGGCCTGCTGGCGCACGCGCGCCTACGGCGACTTCTGGTCCTACATGATGGTCGCCGAGGGCGCCGTGGACATCGCCGCCGAGCCCGAGCTGTCGCTGTGGGACATGGCCGCGCCGTGCATCGTGGTCGAGGAGGCGGGCGGCCGCTTCACCGGCCTGGACGGCGTCCCCGGCCCGGGCGGCGCCGACGCCGTGGCCACCAACGGCCTGCTGCACGAGGAGACGCTGCGGCGCCTGGCGGTCTGACGCGGGCCGCCCTCCGGAATGGTTGCGGGCCCCTTGACCAGTTCGTGCTGGTCGAGGGGCCCGCCGCTGCATCGGCCCGCTCCTACCGCTCGCGCAGTTCGCGGACCGCCGCCTCCAGCCGCTTGCCGTAGTCGGCGTCGGCCTTGCGGAAGTTGTCGACCGCCCGCTCCACGATGTCCTCGCGGTCGGCGGAGACCTTGGCGATGAAGCCCGCCAGGTTGGCGATCAGGCGCTGCTTCTCCTCCTCGGAGTACAGCCGGTACAGGTTGCCGGCCTGCACGAAGTCGTCGTCCTCGGCGTGCGAGGGCGCCGCGTGGTTGCCGGTGAGGCCGTCGACGGCGGTGGCGGCCCACAGCGGGCGGCCGGTCTGCACCGGGCCGCCGAAGCTGTTCGGCTCGTAGTTCTTCTGCCGGCCGTGGCGGCCGTCGTACAGGTGGCCGTCGCGGCCGTTGGTGCGGGCCTCGGTGGCGCGCGGACGGTTGACCGGCAGGTGGTCGGCGTTGATGCCGACGCGGTAGCGGTGGGCGTCCGCGTAGGCGAACAGGCGGCCCTGGAGCATCTTGTCGGGGGACGGGCCGATGCCGGGCACGAAGTGCGCCGGGGAGAAGACCGACTGCTCGACCTCGGCGAAGACGTTGTCCGGGTTGCGGTTCAGCTCCAGCCGGCCGATCTCGATCGGCGGGTAGTCGGCGTGCGGCCAGACCTTGGTCAGGTCGAAGGGGTTGAAGCGGTAGCCGGCCGCGTCGGCCGCGGGCATGATCTGCACCTGCACCGTCCAGGAGGGGTACTCGCCGCGCTCGATGGATTCGCGCAGGTCCCGCTGGTGGCTGTCCGGGTCCTCGCCGGCGAGCCGGTTGGCCTCGGCCTGGGTGAGGTTGCGGATGCCCTGGTCGGTCTTGAAGTGGTACTTGACCCAGAAGTGCTCGCCGGCCTCGTTCTGCCACTGGTAGGTGTGCGAGCCGTAGCCGTTCATGTGCCGGTAGCTCGCCGGGATGCCGCGGTCGCCGAACAGCCAGGTCACCTGGTGGGTCGACTCGGGCGACAGGCCCCAGAAGTCCCAGACGTTGTCCGCCTCCTGGGAGCCGGTGTACGGGTCCCGCTTCTGGGTGTGGATGAAGTCGGGGAACTTGATCGCGTCCTTGATGAAGAACACCGGGGTGTTGTTGCCGACGAGGTCGTAGTTGCCCTCCTCGGTGTAGAACTTCACCGCGAAGCCGCGCGGGTCGCGCACCGCGTCGGCCGAGCCGAGGTTGCCGGCCACGGTGGAGAAGCGCAGGAACACCTCGGTCTGCTTGCCGACCTCGGACAGGAACGCCGCCCGGGTGTACGGCGAGACGTCGGCCGTCACCGTGAAGGTGCCGTAGGCCGCGGCGCCGCGGGCGTGGACCACGCGCTCCGGGATCCGCTCGCGGTTGAAGTGCGCGAGCTTCTCGAACAGCAGCTGGTCCTGGATCAGGGCCGGGCCCCCGACGCCCGCGGTCTCGGTGTTCTGGTTGTCGGCGACGGGGGCACCCGCCTCCGTGGTGAGGGTCGGGCGCAGTTCGTCCTGCGTGGTCATAGCGGGTGCCTCCGAGGGATCCGGTCGTGTGACACGATCCTAACTTGGACTTTGTCCAAGTCAACACTGGAACCAAACTCAGAGCGTGACTTACTCTGGTTCCATGAGCGATCTGCTGGAGAGACTGCGCGGACGCGGCTGGCGGCTCACCTCCCAGCGCCGGGTGGTGGCCGAGGTCCTCGACGGCGAGCACGTCCACCTCACCGCGGACGAGGTGCACGCCCGCGCCACGGCCCGCCTGCCCGAGATCAGCCGCGCCACCGTCTACAACACGCTGGGCGAGCTCGTCGCCCTCGGCGAGGTGCTGGAGGTCGCCACCGACGGCCGCGCCAAGCGCTACGACCCCAACGCCCACCGCGCCCACCAGCACCTGATCTGCTCCGGCTGCGGCGCCATCCGCGACGTCCACCCGCACGGCGACCCGCTCGCGGCCCTGCCCGCCGCCGAGCGCTTCGGCTTCACCGTCACCACCGCCGAGGTCACCTACCGCGGCCTGTGCCCCGACTGCGGTCCCTGACCGCGCCCGCCGGGCGGCGCTGAGCCCACCCCGGCGGCGTTGAACCCACCCCGGCGGCGTTGAACCCACCCGGCGGCGCCGAACCCACCCGGCGGCGCTGAACCCGCCCGAGGGCGCCGAACCCACCAACCGGCGCCGAACCCACCCTGCGGCGCCGAACCCGCCGTGCTACGCGCTGAGCTCCGCGTGCAGCGCGCCCAGCAGTCGCCCGGCCCGCTCCGCGACCTCGGCCGGCCCGTAGTCGATCGCCCGCCGGCACCAGTTCTCGGCCTGCACCGGCTCGCCCCGGCGCAGCGCCAGCAGCGCCAGGCGCAGCGCCGCGCGCCCGTGCCCGGCGTCGGCGGCCCGGGTGTACCAGAGCATCGCCTCCGCCTCGCTGTCCTGCCGGGCCAGCAGCAGCCCCAGGTTGAACGCGGCGCTGCGACTGCCCGCCTCGGCGGCCCGCCGGTACCAGCTCTCGGCGATCTCCAGCGCCCCGCGCTCGGCCGCCCGCACGCCCATCCGCACCTGCGCCCGCCGGTGCCCGGCGTCGGCCGCCACCGCGTACCAGTGCTCGGCCTCGGCGTCGGCGTCCCCGCGCCGGTCCAGCACCGAGGCCAGCCGGAACGCCCCCTCCGCCGAGCCGCCCGCCGCCGCCTGCCGGTAGCGCTCCAGCGCTCCGGCCAGGTTGCCGCGCTGCTCCTGGGCGACGGCCAGTTGCAGCGCCGCCTCGCCGTGGCCCTCGGCCGCGGCCCGCGCGTACCACTCCTGGGCCTGGCGCAGCTCACCGCGCCCGGCATGCAGCACCCCCAGGTTGAAGGCACCGTCCACGCTGCCGGCCTCGGCGGCCTTGGAGAACCACGGCTCGGCGCCGGCCTCCTCGCCGCGCTGCAGCAGCACCACGGCCAGCGCGTTGCAGGCCTCGCGGTGCCCGGCGTACGCGGCCCGGCGGTACCACTGCTCCGCCTGCTGCTCGCGGCCGGTTCCGGCGCAGAGCAGACCGAGGTTGAAGGCGCCGTTCTGGTCGCCCGCGTCGAGGGCGGTGCGGTACCAGTGCTCGGCCTCCTTGGCCTCGCCCCGGCTCGCGTGCAGCGCGCCCAGCGCGTTGGCGGCGTTGCCGTCGCCGGCCTCGGCGGCCTCCTGCCACCACTCGGCGGCGGCGGCGAGGTCACCGGAGTCGCGCAGCAGGAAGCCCAGCGCGCAGGCGGCCCTCGGCTCGCCGTTCTGGGCGGCCTGGCGGTACCAGCGGGCGGCCTCGTCCAGCAGCGACCGGTCGCTGCGGGCGCGCTCCTCCAGCAGGACGCCCAGGCGCAGCGCGGCGCGGGCGTGGCTGCGGGCGGCGGCGGTGCGGTACCAGGCCTCCGCGGTGTCCTTGTCCCCGGCGGCCTCGCGCATCCGGGCCAGCCGGTAGGCGGCCTCCCGGTGCCCGGCGTCCGCGGAGACCTTGAACCAGCGCTCGGCCCGCACGTCGCGGCGGTGCTCCATCAGGTCGCCCAGGGCGTAGGCGCCGAGCGGGTGGCCGTGGTCGGCGGCGAAGTGCAGCCAGTACTCGGCGGCCTCCTCCTCGCCCTGGTCGCGCAGCTGGAGCCCGAGCGCGTGCGCGGCCGGGGCGCTGCCCGCCACGGCCGCCTGGCGCCACCACTGCCCGGCCTCGGCCCGGTGGCCCTGCTGGTGCAGCAGCACGCCGAGGTTGTTGGCGGCGGCGCGCAGCCCGGCGGCCGCCGCGGCGCGCAGGTAGGGCTCGGCCTCCTCCAGGTCGCCGCGGCGCAGCAGCAGGGTGCCGAGCCGGCAGGCCGCGTCCGCGTCGCCGTCGTCCGCGGCCTGCCGGTGGCGGGCCTCCAGGGCGGCGGACTCGCGGGCAGCCAGCGCGGTCTCGAAGCTGGTCGGGTCCAGGCCGGCCGGGTCCAGCGCGGCGCCGGCCGGCCCGTCGCCGCTCTCACCGCCGCCGTCCGCACCGCCGTACGGGCCGACGGCTGCGGAGAAGTGACGGGTGGACACGTGGACCAGGCTGTCCGGGCCGAAGCCGCCGACCGCAGGGCGTTCGGACAGTCCGCTGGTGCGCTGGGCGGGCAGGGCCCCGGGGCGGCTGTCGGGGTGTTCGGCGCTCTCCGCCCAGGCGTCGGTGTCCGCCTCGACGGCGGCACCCGACTTGGTGCCTGACTTGCCGATCAGCCTCATGCCGACTCCCGCTCCCCCAGAGTGTCGCGGCATCGTGCCCCGGCCCGCGGCCGGAAGGACTCGCGGGAGAGGTGCCGGACCCGACGGCCGGTCAGCAGCCGTGCACCGTCCCCCATGTGTCCCATCGTCGCATCACCCGCTACCCGCGTACACCTGCCCCGGCCGAATTCGGGCGGGGCCCACCCGAAGCCGACGGAATTGCTTCGGCGCTTTGTCGATTTCCCGACACTTCCACCCCACAAACCCCTGTGCCGTCCCCGTTGGCGACGGTCGATAGTACCGGAGCGGTTCCCCCCGCTTCCGGACGGAAACGTCCGCACACGGATACGACAGAGGCCCGGAGGAATGATCCTCCGGGCCTCTGACACCGAGTAGCGGGGACAGGATTTGAACCTGCGACCTCTGGGTTATGAGCCCAGCGAGCTACCGAGCTGCTCCACCCCGCGTCGTTGGCACAACCATAGCACGGACGCGGGGTGGAACCGAAAACGGTTGTCGCAGCTCAGCGGGCCACCGCCGAGCCGCGGCCGCCGCTACGGCTTGGGGCTCGGCGATCCGCCGCCGGTGGCGCCGGGGGCGGGAGTGCCGGTCGGGGCGGGGGCCGGGCTGCCGCCGCGGGCCGCCTCGGCCGCCTTCAGCGCGTCACCGAGCGCCTTCTGGGCGTTGCCGTACGCCACCCAATCACCGTTCTTGAACGCGGTCTGGCTGTCGTTGTACGCCTTCTCCGCGTCCGCGAGCGCCTTCTGCAGCTCCGGCGAGATCGTCCCGCCCGGCGCCGGCGTGGCCGGCCCGGTGGGCGAGGGCGTCGGCGTCGTCCCGCCGCCCGGGCTGGACGGCACGGTCGGCGTCGTCGCCGGGGCCGCCCCCGCGAACACCTTCTTCAGCGCGTCCCCCAGGGTGTTCTCGAACGCCACGTTGTCGTCCCCGTACACCGCAAGGACCTTCTGCAGCGTCGGGTACTTGGCGCCGCGCCCGCGCACGTACACCGGCTCGACGTTCAGCAGCCCGCCGCCGACCGGCAGGGTCAGCAGGTTGCCGTACTCCAGCTCCGAGTCTCCGCCGCTCTTCAGCAGCGTGATCTGCGAGGCCACCTCCTGGCGGGAGTTGAACTTCGACTGCACCAGGCCGGGCCCGGGCGCCCCGCTCTCCCCCGTCATCTTCAGGATGCGGATCTTGCCGTAGTCCTCGCCCGGATCCGCGTCCAC
>NZ_JBEPAK010000288.1:0-8183 GCF_040298565.1 Kitasatospora sp. NPDC001539
CCCGGTTACGGGGAGCACGTGCACGCCGTGGTGCGGGGGTTCGAAGACGGGCCCTAGCCGATCGGCACCCTGGCGTACATCCGCGCGATCACGTCCTCGATGGCCGGTTCGCGCACCGAGAGGTCGACCAGCGGGTACCGCGCCGCGACCGCCGCCACGATCGGTGCCGCGCTCTCCCGCGCCGGGAAGGCGAGCCACTGCCGCGGCCCGTCGACCTTCACCACCCGCGCCCCGGCCACCTCGATCGGCGGCCGGGCCTCGGCGAGGTCGACCACCAGGGTGCGTTCGCTGCCCCCGGTGGTGTGCAGCCCGTCCAGCCCGCCGTCGTGGACGACCCGGCCGTGGTCGATCACCATCACCCGGCCGCAGAGCTGCTCGATGTCGGTCAGGTCGTGGGTGGTGAGCAGCACCGTGGTGCCCCGGTCGCGGTTGACCTCGCGCAGGAACTCGCGCACCTTGCCCTTGCTGACCACGTCCAGGCCGATGGTCGGTTCGTCCAGGTAGAGCACCTGGGGGTCGTGCAGCAACGCCGCCGCGAGGTCGCCGCGCATCCGCTGGCCGAGCGAGAGCTGCCGTACGGGGGTGTCCAGCAGGCCCGCCAGGTCGAGCAGTTCGACGCAGCGGCCGAGGTTCTCGCGGTACCGCTGGTCGGGGATGCGGTAGATCCGGCGGGCGAGTTCGAAGGAGTCGCGCAGCGGGAGGTCCCACCACAGGGTGGTGCGCTGGCCGAAGACGACGCCGATCCGGCGGGCCAGCGCGACGCGTTCGCGGGCCGGGTCGACCCCGGCGACGCGCAGCCGCCCGGCGCTGGGGACGAGGATGCCGGTGAGCATCTTGATGGTGGTCGACTTCCCTGCGCCGTTGGGGCCGATGTAGCCGACGCACTCGCCGGCCTCGACGGTGAAGCTCAACCCGTCCACCGCGCGCACCTCGCGCTTGGTCCGGCTGAACCGGCCGGTGCGGGCCCGCACGGTGAACGTGCGGTGGACGTCCTGCAGTTCGATCAGTGCCATGGTGGTTCCTTAGCTGCCGGTGCCGCGGTAGGCCCGCAGTCCGGCCCGCCAGGCGAGTCCGGCGGCGGCGACGCAGAGCGCGGCGGCGATCGGGGAGGCGTACTGGAAGGCGGTGGGCAGGCCGAGCGGGTCGGGGCGGCCGAGGACGTGCAGGGCGGGCAGCCAGTTGACGAAGGCCAGCGGGACGCCGAAGACCACCCCGGCGACCAGTTCCTTGGCGAACACGGTCGGCGGGTAGTGCAGCAGGGTCGCGCCGCCGTAGGTGAAGGAGTTCTGGATCTCCTTGGACTCGCCCCACCAGAACTGCACGGTGGCGCCGCCGACGTAGATCGCGCCGAAGATGACGCTGCCGCACACCAGCAGGACGGGCACCAGCAGCACGCGGTCCCAGGTCCAGTGCACGTCCAGCGCGGTGAGCGACCAGATGAGCACCGCCGTGGCCTGGAGCGGGCGCCCGAGCCGGCGCAGCGTGAAGCGTTCGGCGCACAGCTGGGAGAGCGCGGGCGCCGGCCGGATCAGCATGGTGTCCAGCGTGCCGCTCGTGATCCGCACGCCGAGGCCGTCGGCCGAGCCGACCAGCAGGTTGGCGGTGCCGAGGGCGAAGGTCGCGGTGGCGTAGAGGAAGGCGATCTCCGGGAGGTGCCAGCCGCCGAGTTCGTCGGTGTGCTGGAACATGATCACCAGCACCGCGAAGTCGAGGGAGTGGGTCACCAGGCTGGCCACGAGGTTCAGTGCGAAGGAGGCCCGGTAGGCCATCATCGAGCGCATCCACATCCGGGCGCAGATCCACCAGGAGCGCAGCGCCCAGGAGGTGCGCGCGGCGAGCGGCTCAGCCACCCTGCACCACCACCCTGCGGGTCGCCAGCCACTGGGCGCCCCGCCCGGCGGCGAGCAGTGCGGCCGCCCAGCCGAGCTGGAAGCCGAGTTCCGGGAGCAGCCCGGTGCCGCTCGCGCGCTCCAGGAAGACGTCGGTCGGGACCTTGATGAGCGCCGCCCAGGGCAGCACCCGGCCGAGGTCGCCGAGCCAGCCGGGGAAGAGCGCGAGCGGCAGCAGCATCCCGGAGAAGAACATCGAGACCACCAGCATCACCGCGCGCACGCCCTCGGAGTCGTGCAGCCAGAAGCCGGTGATCGAGACCAGGAACCGCAGTCCGAAGCTGACCAGCAGTGCGAGCAGCGCGGAGAGCAGGAAGAACGCCCAGGTCAGCGGCTGCTCGGGCATCCGGGTGCGGAAGACCAGGGCGCCGACCAGCATCGGCACGGTGCCGCGGATCAGCGCCTGGAAGCCGGCCCGGCCGAGGTCCGTGGCCAGCCACCAGCCCTGGAAGTCGACCGGGCGGTAGAGGTCGACGGCGATGTCCCCGGAGCGGAAGCGGTCCTGGACGTCGTCCTGGAAGCCGCCGCCCCACACCGCGAGGGTGACCAGCAGGCCCTGGCTGACCCAGATGTAGGTGACGGCCTGGCCCTGGTCGTAGCCGCCGAGTCCGGGGCGGGCCTGCCAGAGGGCGAGGAAGGAGGAGGCGAGGATGATGCCGAAGACGGTGTTGGTGAAGGTGCCGGCCAGGGTGGCGGCCCGGTAGGTGGAGTAGCGGCGGAAGGCACCGCGGGCTACGGCGGCGTAGAGCCCGACGGTGGAGCCGGCGGCGGTATCGGGGGGCTTCGCCGCCACGGCGGCCACATTCTGCATATTGTCTCCTTGTCGACAAATACGGGCAGACGGCTGTCCACATCCGCGCCGGCGCACGACCCAGCGGCTCCGACCGGCCATACCCGGGGGTCCCGGGCAGACGGGCGGAGCTGCCGACGTGAGCGCGCTATGCGGTTCGCACCTTTCACCGTACCGACGCCCACCCCCGCCCGCACCCGGATTTCCGACGCACCCCGGGGCGCACGACCCGACCCGCGCAACCCCGCAGCTCAAGCAGCCTGCCACCGCTGAACGGACGTCAAATAGCAGATAATCTCGGGCATGACCTTGAGCACCCGACGCCAGGCCAAACGGGCCGCCCGCCGCGAGGCCCGCCGCGCCCTCCCCCTCTGGCGCCGGCTCCTGCCCACCTGGCGGATCACCCTCGGCACCCTCACCGCGCTGCTCCTGCTCGCCGTCGGCGCCTTCGCCGTGCTCTACGTCATCGTCCCGGTGCCCGATCCCAACGCCCACGCCGTCGCCCAGAACAACATCTACCTCTACTCCGACGGCACCACCGAGATCGCCCGCACCGGCGCCGTCAACCGCACCGACGTCACCATCGACCAGATCCCGCTCCAGACCCAGCAGGCCGTCGTCTCCGCCGAGGACCGCACCTTCTACCAGAACCGCGGCATCGACCTGAAGGGCATGCTCAGGGCCGGCTGGAACACCCTGCTCGGCAAGGGCATGCAGGGCGGCTCCACCATCACCCAGCAGTACGTCAAGAACTACTACCTCACCCAGGACCGGACGATCGAACGCAAGGGCCGCGAACTCTTCATCGCCCTCAAGGTCGACCAGCAGCGCGACAAGAAGGACATCCTCGCCGGCTACCTCAACAGCAGCTACTTCGGCCGCGGCGCCTACGGCATCCAGAGCGCCGCCCACGCCTACTACGGCGAGGACGTCTCCCGACTCACCCTCGGCCAGGGCGCCTACCTCGCCTCCCTGCTCCAGGCCCCCAGCCTCTACGACGTCAAGACCGCCACCCCCGCCAACCGCGAGAAGGCCCTCGCCCGCTGGAACTACGCCCTCGACGGCATGGTCCAACTCGGCTTCCTCAGCGCCGCCGACCGCGCCGCCACCACCTTCCCCGAACCGACCGACCCCCAACCCGCCACCGGCCTCGCCGGCCAGGCCGGCTACCTCGTCGGCGTCGCCGACGACTACCTCATCTCCTCCGGCACCATCGACGCCCCCACCCTCAAAGCCGGCGGCTGGCGGATCACCACCACCTTCGAGAAGCCCAAGCAGGACGCCCTCGTCCAAGCCGTCCAGAACGAACTCACCGACGAGCTCGACCCCAAGGCCCGCCCCACCACCGACACCGACGTCCGCGTCGCCGGCGCCTCCGTCGACCCCGCCACCGGCCGCGTCCTCGCCGTCTACGGCGGCCCCGACTACGCCAAACAGCCCTACAACGACGCCCTCCGCCAGGACAACCAGATCGGCTCCACCTTCAAACCGATCGACCTCGCCGCCGGCCTGATCGCCCAACACACCGTCGACGGACGCCCCATCACCACCGAAACCCGCTACGACGGCACCAGCGAACGCCCCGTCACCGGCGGCCCCACCCCCTACGCGCCACCCAACGAGGACGACGTCAACTACGGCAACATCACCCTCCGCTACGCCATGGTCAAGTCCGTCAACTCCGTGTACGCCCAGGAAGGCGTCGACGCCGGACTCGCCCGCGTCCGCGAGACCGCCGTCAAACTCGGCATCCCCGACAGCGTCCGCGGCATGGACCCCGCCAACACCTCCATGACCCTCGGCACCGCCACCCCCAGCGCCCTCGACCTGGCCGGCGCCTACGCCACCTTCGCCAACCACGGCGAAGCCCACACCCCGTGGTCCGTCTCCAAACTCGAACGCGTCAACCCCGGCGGCGCCGTCGACGTCCCCAAGATGCCCGAACACAAGGCCACCACCGCCATGGACCGCAGCATCGCCGACACCGTCACCGACGTGCTCCGCGACGTCGTCAGCCCCCGCGGCACCGGCGCCGCAGCCCTCGACCTCGGCCGCCCCGCCGCCGGCAAGACCGGCACCACCGACTCCAACCTCTCCGCCTGGTTCGCCGGCTTCACCCCCGAACTCACCACCACCATCGGCCTGTTCCGCGAGAACCCGAAGAACCACGCCAAGGAGCCGCTGTCCGGCACCGCCGGCCTCGCCCGGATCAACGGCGGCACCTTCCCCACCAGGATCTGGACCGCCTACATGACCGCCGCCCTGAACGGCACCCCCACCCGGCAGTTCGACCTGCAAACCGGCCACGGCACCCCCAACACCGGCACCTGGACCGCCACCGCCGCCCCCAGCAGCAGCACCCCCAGCCCCGGCACCACCCCCACCAACGGCGACACCCCCAGCAGCGCCGCCCCCACACCCAGCGCCCCCGCCCAGGCCACCGGCGCACCCGCCACCACCGACGCCCCCGCACCCCGCCCGACCGCCCCCAGCCCGCAGAACCCCCAACCCACCGCCAGCCAGGAACAGCCCGCCCCCACCGCCCGGCCCACCCAGACCCGGCCGCCCCGACCCACCGCCCAGCCCACCACCGCCGGCCCCACCGACCCCGCCACACCACCGGCCGGATGAGCTACGCCCCCGCCACCAGCTCCCGCTCCAACGGCGTCCGGAACCGCGGCGTCACCCGCACCGGCCCCAACCACGCCGCCAGCCGCTCCGCCGCCACCACGACGGCCCGCTCGGCCTCCACCCCCACGTCCCGGAACAGCCGCCACACCAGCTCACCGTCCGCGCGCTGCGCCCAGCCGCCCACCACCTCGCCGCACCACCACACCGTCGGCCCGGCATTGCCCGCCCGGTCGAACAGCGCCGGCACGTCCCCCGGCCGCAGGTACCAGTCCCGCCCGCGCCAGCCCATCACCGCAGGATCCAGCGCCGGCAGCAGCGCCGCCCAAGGCTCGGGCGCCGCCACCGGCCCGGCGTCCCCCGGCAGCACCAGCCCCGCCGACCCGTCCGCCAGCGCCACCTCCAGCGCCCCGACGTCCGCCAACGCCCGCCGGACCTCCCCCAGCGTCCAGCCCGTCCACCACTTCACGTCCTCGACCGTCCCCGGCCCGTACGCCGCCAGCCAGCGCCGCACCACCTCGGCCTTCGCCTCCCGCACCGGCACGTCCGGCCACTGCGGCACCAGCGCCCACGGATAGCTGCTGCTCAGCCAGGAACCGCGCGGACGACAGCGGCGGACGCGCCCGTCCGAGGCCAGCAGCCGCAGCAGCCGACTGCCCACGCTCTGCCGGGCCTCGTACGGCTTGCCCGCCGCCATCACCATGCTCTCGCGCAACTGCGGGACGTCCTCCGCCAGTTCGCCGGTCGTCGCCTCACCGCGCCGGGCCAGCGCGGCCAGCACCTCGCGCTCCGTGGCCGCCAGCCGCGCCTCGTCCCAGCCCTCGGCGTGCTCCCGCAGGTGCTTGAGCAGCGTCGACCGCTCCTTCAGCGCGATCGCCCGGGCCGCCCCCGAGCTCACGTACGGGGCGAAGCCCTCCGTCACCGCGAAGATCGTCCGCCGCATCGACAGCAGCTTCACCAGCGTGACGTCCTCGTACAGCGCCCGGTCCACCTCCGCCACCGAGGGCTCGGCCAGCCGCGCGCACGCCGACAGGTACACCGTGGCCGCGTCCGTCGCGTGCAGCCCGACCACCGCGTCGGCCACGTCCTCCACCCGCGCCGCCCGGACCGACGGCACCAACAACTGCCGCCACCCCAGCCGGGCCCGCCGCTCCGCATCACCGATCACCGGCACCGCCTTGGTCATGCCCGGACCCTAACGCCCGGCACCGACGAACCGGCTCAACCACGGAACCGGCCCGGCCGGCGGCGGCAGCGGGCCGGGCAGCGGGCCTGCCGGCCGGCGGGCCCGGACGACCTCGGACGTGCAGCCGACCTCGGAAGTGCAGCCGACCTCAGAGCTACAGCCGACCTCAGAGGTACAGCCCGGTCGAGCCCTCCGTGTCGCCGAAGCGCGCCGCGGCCACCGCGTGCAGGTCGCGCTCGCGCAGCAGCACGTACGTCGCGCCCCGCACCTCGACCTCCAGCTTGTCCTCCGGGTCGTACAGCACCCGGTCACCCGGCTCCACCGAGCGCACGCTCTGGCCCACCGCGACGGCCTCCGCCCAGGTGCAGCGCTTGGACAGCTCCGCCGTCGCCGGGATCAGGATGCCGCCGGTCGAGCGGCGCTCGCCCTCACTGCCCTCGGTGCGCACCAGCACCCGGTCGTGCAGCATCCGGATCGGCAGCTTCTCACCCAGCCGGTCGTGGCGCGCGGCCTCGGTGTCGTGGTCGGAGCGGGTCGGTTCGTCGTTCGTACTCACGATCCCGAAGGTACCGCCCCCGCGCGCGGAGCGTGACGCCAGCCCGGCATGCGGAAGGCCGGGCCGCCTCGCGCGCCCGGCCCCTCCACCACCACAGCTCAGTCCTTGCGGCGCTTGCGCGCGGAGGCGACCAGCAGCACCACGCCCACACCGACCAGCGCGGCCGGGACGACCCGCTCCTTGCGCGGCTGCCCCTTCTCGTCCACGAACTGCGCCCGGACCTTCTCCACCAGACCGTTCGCGGCCACGTACGCCCGGGCCGCCTTCTCCTCGACGGTGGCCCGCGCCCTGGCCTTGACCTGGGCGGAGACGGTGCTCGGGTGGATGCGCACGGCCAGCTCGTCCAGGGTCCCCGCCAGCCGGTCGCGGGTGCGCTCGATGTCCGCCTCGATCTGGGCGGTCGTCCGCCCCGGCTTGTCCTTCGTGCTCGCCTCGCCCACTCGGGCCACCCCATTCACTTGCCGATGTAGTCCTGGTCGTCCTGTGCGACTGCCCCAGTTTGTCAGCTGGCAGGCACGACCGCGCGGCCCCACCCACCAACGGAGGTAAGTTTGCCGTGGCACGACCGCCCGTCCCAGCCGCACGCACCAGGAGAGTCCACCCCATGACTGAGCGTCTCCAGCCCGGCGACACCGCGCCCGCCTTCAGCCTGTCCGACGCCGACGGCAACCAGGTCTCGCTCGCCGACCACCTGGGCCGCAAGGTCATCGTCTACTTCTACCCCAAGGCCCTCACCCCGGGGTGCACCAAGCAGGCCTGCGACTTCACCGACAACCTGGAGCTCCTGGCGGGCGCCGGCTACGACGTCATCGGCGTCTCGCCGGACCAGCCGGAGAAGCTCGGCAAGTTCCGCGAGGCCGAGAACCTCAAGGTCACCCTGCTGTCCGACCCGGACCACGCCGTCCTCCAGGCCTACGGCGCCTACGGCGAGAAGCAGAACTACGGCCGCACCTATGAGGGCGTGATCCGCTCCACCGTGGTCGTCGACGAACAGGGCAAGGTCGAGCGCGCGCTGTACAACGTCAAGGCCACCGGACACGTCGCCAAGCTGCTGCGCGACCTCAAGGTCGAGGCCTGAGCCCGTACCGACACCCGCGGGCGGAGCAGCGGTGGCGGCACACCCCGACCGGGTGC
>NZ_JBEPAK010000289.1:0-8183 GCF_040298565.1 Kitasatospora sp. NPDC001539
CTAACACCCACCACACCCCACTACCCAACATCACACCCCCCAAACGCGGGGGGCGGCCGCAACCCCGCCCCCCCCCACCTCGTGGTTGCGCCCGTGGATCTCCGGGATGCCGTAGGGTCGCCCAATGGCGAAGTACTTCGACGTGCACCCAGAGTCCCCGCAGCCGCGCACCATCAGCACCGTGGCCGCCGACCTCCGGTCCGGGGCCCTCATCGCGTACCCGACCGACTCCTGTTTCGCCCTCGGCTGCCGACTGGACAACCGCGACGGGCTGGAGCGGATCAGGTCCATCCGGCGTCTCGACGAACGCCACCACTTCACGCTGATGTGCGAGGACTTCGCCCAGCTGGGGCAGTTCGTCCACATCGACAACAACGTCTTCCGTGCCGTCAAGGCCGCGACGCCCGGCAGCTACACCTTCATCCTCCCGGCCACCAAGGAGGTGCCGCGCCGCCTGATGCACCCGAAGAAGAAGACGGTGGGGGTCCGGATCCCCGACCACGCCGTCACCAGGGCGCTGCTGGCCGAACTCGGTGAGCCGCTGCTCTCCAGCACCCTGTTCCTCCCCGGGGACGACGAGCCGATGACCCAGGGGTGGGAGATCAAGGAGCGGCTGGACCACGTGCTGGACGCCGTGGTGGATTCGGGGGACTGCGGCACGGAACCGACGACCGTCGTCGACTTCTCGGACGGCGAGGCGGAGATCGTCCGCCGCGGCGCCGGCGACCCCGCGCGCTTCGAGTGACGGCGGGGCCGTCCTCCCGGGCGCGGGCCGCCCGGTCGGCGTAGGGCTCGCCGGCGCGGCGGGGCGCGCGGGGCGGTGCGGGGATGGTCCCCTGCCCGGGAACAGATCCGACCACCGCGGGGTTGGCCGAGGTCGACGAGCTTGCGGCAGTCCTGCAGCCGGAGCGGACGGAACGGCTGGCACGGCTGGAACGGCTGGCACGAACGGGCCGGCCGGACCGGCACTCCCGGAGAGAGAGGCTTTCCCATGAAGATCGGCATCATCGGCGCGGGCAACATCGGCGGCAACCTGACCCGGCGCCTCACCGCGCTCGGCCACGAGGTCTCGGTGGCCAACTCGCGCGGCCCGGAGACGCTCAAGGCCCTGGTCGAGGAGACCGGCGCGAAGGCGGTGACGGCCGCCGAGGCGGCGAAGGGCGCGCAGGTCGTGGTGGTGACCGTCCCGCTGAAGAACGTGCCGGACCTGCCCGCCGGCCTGCTGGACGGCGCGGCCGAGGACGTGGCGGTGATCGACACCGGCAACTACTACCCGCAGCAGCGCGACGGCCGGATCGACGCGATCGAGGACGACGGACTGACCGAGAGCCGCTGGACGGAGCAGCACCTCGGCCACCGGGTGGTGAAGGCGTTCAACGGCACCTTCGCGCAGGACCTGCTGGAGCGCCCCCGCCCGGCCGGTGACCCGGAGCGGATCGCCGTACCCGTCGCCTCCGACGACGAGGCGGCCAAGCGCGTCGTGCGGGCCCTGATCGACGAGTTGGGCTTCGACACGGTGGACGCCGGCGGCATCGACGACTCGTGGCGCCAGCAGCCCGGCACCCCGGTGTACGGCCTGCGCGCCGGTGTCGAGGCCGTCACCCGGGCCCTGGCCGAGGCCTCCCCCGAGCGCCCGGCGGCCCATCGGGCCTGAGCACCGAAGGGCTCGCGTGCCCTGAGCCGCGCCGAACCGGCCGGCCCTCCCCGCCCGGGGAGGGCCGGCCTTCTGCTGCGCGGCGGGCGGTCCGGCGGCCACCGCCAGGGTGCCGGGGACCGGCCTGGTGGGAGCGTGTACCGACGGTCGGTGGACGGACGTCCGGCGCGCGGCACGGGCGTCGATCCGATTCGGGAGAAGCCATTGAGGCCGGGCCGCCGGCGCCCCTACACTCGCGCCCGTCCGTGACCTCGTGTCACGGAGACCTCACGGACCCGGTGTCGCACGATCCGACCCGCGTCCATCCGCCGATGTCCCCCAACCAACCCTCATGGAGGACGACTTGAAGGCACCAACCATACGCCGGATGCTCCTGGCGGGGGTGAGCAGCCTGGCGCTCGCGGCCTCCGGTGCGCTCGCCGTCCCGACGGCGGGCACCGCCGTGGCCGCCGACTACCCGGCCGTGCACCCCGCGGTGGCCGACTACGCCCAGGTCGCGACCAGCACCACGCCCCCCACCCAGGCGCAGTGCGCGTCGGCGGGCCGCCGCTGCTTCGGCCCGCAGGCGATCCGCGCCGCGTACAACCTCGGCCCGCTCTACGCCGGCGGCTACGACGGCCGGGGCCAGACGATCGCCATCGTCGACTCCTACGGCAGCGACACCATGGCCCACGACCTGCACGTCTTCGACCAGGCCTTCGGCGTCACCGCGATGTGCGGCGAGGAGGGCGTGACCTGCCAGCCGGGCATGCCGACCTTCAGCGAGCTGCACGTCCAGGGCGCGCCGGGCACCACCGCGCCGCCGCCCGGCAGCAAGGGCACCGGCCAGGAGGACAAGGCCGCCTGGGCGCTCGAGGTCGCGCTCGACGTGGAGACCGCGCACGCGATGGCCCCCGGTGCCAACATCCTGCTGGTCAGCACCCCCACGGCGGAGACGCTCGGCGTCCAGGGCTTCCCGGCCATGATGAACGCCGAGCAGTACGTGGTCGACCACCACCTGGCGAACGTCATCTCGCAGTCCTTCGCCTCCGCGGAGGGCGCGTTCGCCAGCGCCCAGTCGATCGAGCCGCTCCGGCACGCCTTCAAGTCGGCGGCCCTGAACGGCGTCACGGTGCTCGGCTCGTCCGGCGACAACGGCTCGGCCGGGTCGAAGAAGACGCCGGTGAAGCAGGGCGGCTCCACCCTCCCGGACCCGTCGGTCGAGTGGCCGGCCTCCGACCCGCTGGTGACCGGCGTCGGCGGCACGAACCTGTGCACCGACCCCGGAGCCACCGCCGGCCGGACCGTCGACAGCACCGACAGCCCGGCCGCCTGCCGGGCCAACCCCGGTGCGGCCGAGGTCGGATGGACCTTCGCGGGCGGCGGGTTCAGCCAGGTCTTCGACAAGCCCGCCTACCAGTCGGCGCTGCCCGCCGGCTCCACGGCCATCGGCGCCAAGCGCGGCGTCCCGGACATCTCCCTCCAGGCCGCCTCCGGCACCGGCGCGCTGGTCTACCTGTCGCTGCCGCCGGACGGCTCCTCCGGCCTCAAGTGCGGTGCCACGCCGTGCAGCACCGGCTGGTACGACATCGGCGGCACCTCGCTCTCCTGCCCGCAGTGGGCGGGCCTGGTCTCGATCGCGGACCAGATCAACGGCGGCGGCCTCGGCCAGATCAACCCGGCCCTGTACAAGCTGGCGGCCGACCCGGCCGCGTACGCCGCCGACTTCAACGACGTGACCCTCGGCAACAACACCGCCGACCCGACGGTCCCGGGCTACCCCGCCAGCACCGGCTGGGACCCGATCACCGGGCTCGGCACGCCCAACGCGGCGAAGCTGCTGCCCGACCTGGTCAGCGCCGCCCACACCGGCTGACGCCGGCCGGCCGCACGGGCGGCCGGGGCCCCGCCCGCTTCGCCCCGTCGAGCCACGGCCCGGCGGGGCGAAGCCGTGCGCCGGGCCCGTCGCACCGCCAACGTCAACGTCCGTCCGGAATGCGGATGATGGGCGTGATCGCCCTTTGCCAGGGTGCCGCCCATGTCAGCGGTCAAGCAGTTCCAGGTCACCTTCGACTGCGCCGAGCCCGAGCGCGTCGGCCGCTTCTGGTGCGAGGTGCTCGGGTACGTCCCGACCCCGCCGCCGAAGGGGTTCGCCACCTGGGAGGAGTACGAGAGCTCCCGGCCGGCCGAGGAGCGCGGTTCCTGGTTCGCCTGCCTCGACCCGACGGGGGTGGGGCCTCGGCTGTACTTCCAGCGCGTTCCCGAGGGCAAGGTCGTCAAGAACCGGGTGCACCTCGACGTCCGGGTCGGCACCGGGCTCGTGGGCGAGGAGCGCCTCGCCGCCCTCCGGGCCGAGAGCGAACGCCTGGTCGCACTCGGCGCGGTGCAGGTGCAGGTGCTGTACGACGGCCACGACGCGTGCATCCCGATGCAGGACATCGAGGGCAACGAGTTCTGCGTCGACTAGGGGTCGTCCTGAGCCCCGCAGGGCCGCTGGCCGCCCTCACCGGCCGACCTCGCGCCGGTGGAAGTCCTCCACCGTCTCCCGGCGGATCAGCAGCCTGGCCCGGCCGTCCTTGACCGCCGCGACGGGCGGGCGGCCGACCAGGTTGTAGCCGGACGCCATGGACAGCTGGTACGCCCCGGCGGCCGGCACCGCCAGCAGGTCGCCCGGGCGCAGGTCGGCGGGCAGCACGGCGTCGCGCACCAGGACGTCGCCGGCCTCGCAGTGGCGGCCGACCACGTCGACCCGGGCGTCGCGCGCCTCCGAGCGGCGGCCCACCAGCCGCACGGTGTACGGCGATCCGTACAGTGCCGGGCGCGGGTTGTCGCTCATCCCGCCGTCGACCGCGGCGAAGCAGCGGCCGTCGGGCCCGTGCTTGACGGACAGCACCCGGTAGACCGCCACGGCGGCCGGGCCGACCACCGCCCGGCCCGGTTCCACCAGCAGGCGCGGCACCTCCAGTCCGGCCTCGGCGCAGCGGACCGCCAGGCGGTCCGTCACCCGGACCGCGAACTCGGCGAGGTCCAACTCGGCGTCGCCGGGCACCTGGCGGATGCCGTGCCCGCCGCCGAGGTCCAGTTCGGGCAGTTCCACTCCGTGCCGCTCCCGCACCTCCGCCAGCAGCCGCACCAGCGCGTCCACCGCCCGCAGGTACGGCTCGACCTCGGTGATCTGCGAGCCCACGTGGCAGTGCAGCCCCGACAGTTCCAGCCCCGGCTGGTCGAGGACCCGGGCGATCGCGTCGGCCGCGTCACCGCCCTCGACGGCGAAGCCGAACTTCTGGCCGCTGACGCCGGTCCGCACCGCCGGGTGGTGCCCGGCCGCGATCCCGGGCACCACCCGGACCAGCACCTTCTGCGGGGTGTCGGCGGCCACCAGGGCGGCCAGCCGGGCGATCTCGGCCGGGCCGTCGATCACGATCCGCCCGACCCGCAGCCGCCGCGCCAGCCGCAGCTCCTCGGGGGACTTGGCGTTGCCGTGCAGGAGGATCCGCTGCGCCGGGAAGCCCGCCGAGACGGCCAGCCGCAGTTCGCCCGCCGAGCAGACGTCCAGTCCCAGGCCCTCCGCCTCGACCCATGCGGCGATCGCGCTGCACAGGAAGGCCTTGGCCGCGTACAGCACCTCGGCGTGCGGCAGCGCCCTGCGGTAGGCGCGGGCGCGGGCCCGCACCTCGCCCTCGTCCAGCACGTAGAGCGGGGTGCCGAACCGCTCGGCGGCCTCCGCCAGTCCGACCCCGCCGACCAGCACCTCCCCGCCCGGGCCGGGCCGCGCCGAGGCCGGCCAGGGGCCGCCGAGGGCGTCGGCGGGCGTGGCGGCGGGCGGCATGGCGGCCGGCGTGGCCGTGGGCGGAGCGTCGGCGGCCGGGGCCGGGGCGGGTGCAGCGGCGGGGGCGGCTACGGCGGCGAGCTGGCTCATGGTGGCGACTCCTCGGGTCGGTCTGCTCAGTCCTCGAACTGCATCGCGATGCGGCAGTGCGCCGGGCGGCCGCGATCGTGGGCGGGTGCGGGCTCCGAGGGCCGCGCCGGCGGGTGGGGCTGCTCGGCCGGACGGGCGAGCAGCCGGACCACGCGACGTGGCGGCGGTTCGGTGGCGGTGGCGGAGTCGTTCATCGTGACGGTCCCTTCGACGGTGGGCCGCGCGGCCCGGTCCCCTCCAGTGGAAGCCCTCCCCCGGCCGCGGGGCGCCGCCCTTGACGCGAGCCGTACGCCCCGGCCGCCGACGTTGACGGCCCCCTGACACCCTCAACGGCGCGGCCTCGGGCCCGGCGCCCACTTCGACACGCCTGTCGAACTTGGCATGGCCCGGCTATCCTGTCGGCAGGTCCGAAGGCGAATCCCTGCCCCTGTCGACGCCCGCACCAGCCCCGGCGCACCCGACCGGAAGGAGGCGAGACCCGTGGACCGCAGGAGTCCGGGACTCGACCGCACCCGCGTCCGCCCCAGAACCCCGGACTCCGGTTCCGGGGGAACCCGGAGCCCTCGGCCGCGCCCCCGACGGCCCCGACGCCCCTCACGCCCCTCACGCCCCTGACACGCCCGCGCTCCTGACGCTCCTGAAGCGCCTGCGGCTTCTGACGCTTCGTCAACTCGGCAGCCGGTCGTTCACCGCCCCGCCCGTCCCGGCGTACCCCGGGCCGCCCGCCGCCGTTGTACGGAAGGTGAGTCGCCGCGCCCGCCCCCGACCCCCGGCCCTCCGGCCGAGGAAGAGGTTCCCCATGACGACGTCCCGGCTCTTGCCGCGTCCGCGCGAGGCGGCGGTCCTGCTCTCCGTCCTCGGGCTGCTCGTGCTGGAGGAGGTGACC
Source organism: Kitasatospora sp. NPDC001539 (assembly GCF_040298565.1). Taxonomy (NCBI): domain Bacteria; kingdom Bacillati; phylum Actinomycetota; class Actinomycetes; order Kitasatosporales; family Streptomycetaceae; genus Kitasatospora; species Kitasatospora sp. NPDC001539. Next base: position 6,439 of record NZ_JBEPAK010000289.1, read on the forward strand.
CTCGGCCTGGCGAAGGAGGACGAGCGCCCGGTGATCGGCGGCATCCTCGTCGGCGCCTCCTGCTCCGGACTGCTGCTGGTCGGCGCGGTGCTGTTGAGCCGCTGGCTCGACGCCCGCCGGCCCCTGCCGCTGCCGCCGCTCGGTCCGAACGGCCGCGAGTACAGCGCCCGGGCGCTCGAGGGCTTCCCGATGGAGGCGGTCCGCCCCCTGCTGCTCGCCGAACAGGCGCCCCAGCTGGGCCAGTTGTACTCGGCCTGGACGCTCGTCAGGGCCGGCCGCCCGGCACCGTGGATCGCCCGCCGGCTGGACATCCCGCTGGACACCGTCCGGCTCCTGGTCGACGCCACCCGTACACCGGGCCTGGATCAGCGCCGCTGACCGGGCGCCACCTTCGCCTGCGCCACCAGATAGGGCACCAGTCCGCGTTCGGCCAGCGAGGACCGCCAGGCATCCCGCGCCCGCGCCAACTCGTCGCCGCCGTCCGCCGCTTCGGCCGCCGCCGGCCCCTGCGGCCGGGCCGCCGCCGCCAACAGTCCCAGCCCGCCGCCCAGCAGGGACACCGCCGCCGCCCCGGCGGACACCCACCCGGCGGTCACCAGCGCCCGGCCCAGCGCGTCCGCGTCCTCGGCCAGTCCCAGCAGCCAGCCGAGCAGCAGGAGCACGGCGGCGGCCGCACCGGCGACGATCGGCACGACCACCGCCAGCACCCCCCACCACCCGGCCACCCGGCCCGCCTCGGGCAGGTCCGCCGGCGGTCGGGCCGGCGAGTCGGAGCCCGCCCGCAGCGCCGCGTACCGCTCGTACTCCGGCGCCGCCGCGGCCAGCACGTAGGCGGCGTTCTCCCGCGCCGTCCGCCGCAGCCGCTCCACGCCCTGCGCGCCCTCCCCGCTGTCCCGCAGCGCGGCCCGCACCTGCGGCGCCGCCAGGGCCCTGGAGAGTTCGGCCTCGAAGTCGGCCCGGTCCTGCTGCGGCAGCCGAAGCGGCCTGTCCATGCTGTGCCCCCGTCCACTGGTCGTCCGGGCCATATTTCTACAGCAGTGTAGAACCTGGGGCCAGGCAGGGCGGCGGCGCGGAGCGGCACGTCCGCGGACGACGGGGGCCGGACGGCGGGGGATCGGACGGCTGGGGGCCGGACGGCTGGGGACCGGACGGCGAGGGGCCGAACGGCGAGGGGCCGAACGGCGAGGAGGCGTCCCGGTGTCAGCCGGCGGCGAGCTTCACCCGGCGGCTGTCCGCGAACGCCGACGGCGTCGCGCCGATGTCGGAGACGGTGGCGATGACGACGGCGTCGGCGCCCGGGATCCAGTTGACGGTCTTGGACTGGACGACCACCTGGCGGTGCTGCCGCGTCCCGTCGCAGATCACGTCGGCCTCGGCGGTGCGGCTGGAGCCGAAGGCGATCGACGAGGAGTCCTCCGGGTCCCGCTGTTCGACCGAGACGGTCAGCGAGCGGGTCTCGTCCGCGACGGAGCACAGGTAGTCGACGTCCACCCGGACCCGGCCGGGGATCCTCGGATCGATCCGGACCTCACCGATGGCGGCGACGGTGGCGGCCGGCGCCGGGTCGCCGGTCGGTGCCGGGGCGTCGGCCACGGCGGGGACGGCGAGGCCGGTGAGGGCCGAGGTCAGTACCGTCAGGACGATCCACCGCTGCACTGCGACCTCCTGGGGCCGGGAAGGGTTGGGGCCGGGAACGTGTGGCCGACGCTAACCCCCGCCCCCGGACCCCGCGCGCCGGGTCGTCC
>NZ_JBEPAK010000290.1:0-8087 GCF_040298565.1 Kitasatospora sp. NPDC001539
GGCCGCTCGGGGTTCGGTCTGCTGGTATCGCCTGCTGCTTGCACAGGGCTAACGGTATCGGGCCGGGGCGGCCGGGGTTGATCTCCCCGGGGTGCCTGCGGCGTCCTCGGGGTCAGGCCCCGTCGGTCAGCTCACGCGCGCGCTTGACGTCGTCGGCCATCCGGTCCAGCAGCGCCTCGACGGAGTCGAACTTCTCCATGCCGCGCAGGTAGGCGAGGAAGTCCACCGCCACGTGCAGCCCGTACAGGTCCAGGCCGACCCGGTCGATGGCGTACGCCTCGACGGTGCGGGCGGTGCCGTCGAAGGTGGGGTTGGTGCCGACCGAGATCGCCGCCGGCATCCTCTCGCCCTCGGCCGTCAGCCAGCCCGCGTACACCCCGTCGGCCGGGATCGCGCTGTGCGGGACGGTCTCCACGTTGGCGGTCGGGTAGCCCAGTTCGCGGCCGCGCTGGGCGCCGCGCACCACCACGCCCTCGACCCGGTGCGGGCGGCCCAGCACCTCGTTCGCCCCGGCCATGTCCCCGGTCTCGACCAGGCGGCGGGTGAGGCTGGAGGAGAACGGCTCGCCGTCCCCGGCGGTGCCGCACACCTGGAGGTCGACCACCTCGACCTCGAAGTCGTCCGCCCGGCCCAGCTCGGTGAGCAGCGCGACGTCGCCGGCGGCCCGGTGGCCGAACCGGAAGTTGGGGCCCTCGATGACGAGCCTGGCGTGCAGCGCCTCCACCAGGACCTGCCGGACGAAGGTCTCGGGGGACTCCTGGGAGAAGGCGGTGGTGAACGGCAGGACCAGGACGGCGTCCACGCCGAGTTCCGCGATCAGCTCCGCCCGGCGCGGGTGCGGCGCCAGCAGGGGCGGGTGGCTGCCCGGGCGGATCACCTCGCGCGGGTGCGGGTCGAAGGTCACCACGACGGCGGGGACGCCGAGTTCGCGGGCCCGCTCGACGGCCCGTCCGATGATCAGCTGATGTCCACGGTGCACCCCGTCGAACGAGCCGATGGTGACGACGCTGCGTCCCCAGTCACCGGGGATCTCCTCCAGGCCACGCCAGCGCTGCACCCGACCGCTCCTTGTTCCGTACGGTGCGTACCCTCGGTACGCTCAAACGCTCAATACCCGAACCCCTATAGCGTGCCATGCGCCTGCCCCGGCTCAGGCACCGGAATGGGGGTTGACGGCGCCGGGGGCCGCGGCGCCCGCACGGGCACCGTCCGCTCGGCCTCGGCGGCGGCGTACTGCGGATCGCGCCCGGCCGCCACGAGGGCCCGCATCCGGGCCAGTCGGGGGCCGTCCGGGGCGGTCGGCGCGGCGTCCCGCGGCCACTGGGCGATCAGCTGGGCGAAGGCCGCCGAACGCCCGGCGCAGCGCACCAGCAGTTCGTCCGCGTCCGCCAGGCCCGGGGTCGCCCGGGCGAGCACGGCGCGGGCCCGGGCCGGGTTCTCGGCCGCGCAGTGCTCGGCGAGGCCCGCCACCGCCGCGGTGAGCACCTCCGGGTCGGTCTCGGCGGCGAGCAGGGCGTCCAGCAGTTCGCAGCGCAGCGCGTCCGCCGCCGGATCGGCCACCGGGACGGACAGCACCTCGGCGAACGGCCGGCGGGCCGAGGCCGTACGGGCGGCCAGCGCGGCGCCGAGCAGCACCCGCAGCTCCAGCCGGACCGCCGGGCCGTCGACGGCGGCCCGCGCCAGCTTCCGGCCGACGTAGTCGACGGCGACCGGCCCGGCGAGTTCCGGCTGCCGGCGCAGCAGCCGGGCGGCCAGTTCGGCGCCGTGCCGGGCGGCCGCCGCGCCCCGGGCGTCGGCGAGCACCCGCAGGGTCTCGGCGGGGGCCGCACCGGGGGCCGCCAGCCGGTCGGCGAACGCCGCCAGCACGGGCTCCGGGTCGCTCTCCAGGGCCGGGGCGAGCGCCCACGGGGTGAGGAAGGCGTCGTCGCCGGCCCGGTAGCAGGCCAGCGCGGCGTCCAGGTGCTCGGCCCTGGACGCGCCGTCCCCGACCAGCAGGGCCAGCGCGGCGCCGTGCAGGCCCGGCTCGTCCTCGCGGGCGAGCAGGGTCAGCGCGGCGAACCGCAGCAGCTCGGCCCCGGCGCCCGCCGCGTACGGCGCCGTCCGCAGCGCGTGCACGGCGGCCGCGACGTGCCGTTCGGGCCGCCGGTCGTGGCTCCAGCGGTCCACCGCACGGCACAGCGCGGACGGCTCCTCGGCGGCGAGCACGGTCAGCAGGGCGTCCGCCCTCGGGTGCGCGGCGTCGGCCAGCGCGTCGGCCAACTCGTCCAGGGCGAGCCACCGGTGGACGTACAGCAGGTCGTGGGCGAGGTCGGCGACGCTCCCGCCGGAGCGGCCCGGCAGGGGGCGCGGGTCGTCGAACCAGGCGCAGAGCAGCGGGAAGACCGCCACCGGGTCGGCACGCAGCCGTTCGGCCACCGCGCCGAGGAAGGGCCGCTCCGGGCCGTCGGCGACCACCAACCGGCGCAGCAGGGCGAGTTCGGTTTCGACGGGCAGGCCGAGGCCGGTCCAGAACGCCGGACCGAAGCGGGCCGTCGTGTCCAGCGCCTCCCCGCCCCCCGCCGCGGCCCGCTCCGCAATCCGGCCGGCCAACTGCTCCAGCAGCGCCCGGTGTTCGGCCGGGTCGGGGCTGGCGGCCAGCCCGGCGACGAGCAACCGGGCCGCCCACCAGGCCGGTTCGCTGCCCGGCGGGCGCAGGTCCAGGGCGCGCCAGATCCGGTGCAGCCACGGGTCGAGAGCGGGGGCGCCCCAGGTCTCGGCCACCCGCCGCAGCGCGGCGGCGACCGGACCGATCCGGTGCCGGGGCACGGAGTTCGTCCCGGCGCCGGGCGGGGCCGGGGTGTCCTCGGCCTCGCCGAGCAGCAGCCGCAGGGCCGCGTCCAGGTCCAGGTGCTGGCCCTGCAGCCAGTCGGCGAACTCGCCGTGGGCGAAGCGGTAGCCGGGCCCGGCGGGGACGAACAGGCCCTCGGCGAGCACCGCCGTGGCCCACCCGCCCTCGGCCGGGAACAGCTCCTCGAAGGTCTTCCGGCGCAGGCCGCCCGGCTCCCCGCCGAGCATCCGCCGGGCCGCCTCGTGCACCCGCCCGGCCACCGCCGCGGCGAGGCGCCGCACCCGTCCGTGATCCGGCCCGGCGGGCCGGGCGGCGCCCCTGCGGTGGGCGCCCGGGCGGCGCGGGCGGCCGTCCCCGGCGAGCCGCTGGGCCACCCGCAGGCAGCGCAGGTCCAGGTGGGCGCCGAACAGCTCGCTGCGGCGCACCGGTTGGTCGTGCACGCCCTGGGCCCACAGCTCCCCGGCCAGCCGGACGGCCAGCGGGTGCCGGGCGTCCTCGGCGGCGGGCGGGCGGCCCGGCGGCAGCCCGTAGCGGCGGCGCACCCGCTCGGCCGCCTCGGCGGGCAACGGGCCCAGCCGGTGCCCGGCCAGGCTCGGCGCGCCGGGGCCGGCGCCGTCCAACCGGACGGTGGGGGCGCTGGCCAGGTCCCCGGCCGGGCCGGGCTCCGCCAGGTACCGCAGGCCGTCCGCGCCGCTGCCCCAGGGCTCGGCCGCGAGCCGCTCCCAGACCTCCTCGCCACAGGCGGTCAGCAGCCGCGCGCCGCAGCCGGTGAGCCACTGCCCGGCGCCGCGCAGCCAGCGCGGCCCCAGGTCGGCCGGGGCCTCCTCGGGACCGTCCAGCACCACCAGCAGCGGCCGTCCGGCGGCCGCGCAGAGCGCCGCCACCGGCTCGGGCGCGGGCGCCGGGATCCCGAGTTCGGCCGCCGCGGCGGCCAGGGCCCGTTCCACCGGCTCGGCCAGCGAGCGGTCGTCGGCGCGCAGGTCGGCGCCGCGCAGCCAGAGGGTGGGCAGCGGCCGGGCGCCGCCGGAGCGGCGGACGGCCAGTGCGGCGAGTTCGGTGGAGCGCCCGCTGCCGGGGGCGCCGACCAGCGCGGTGACGGTCGCCGTCAGCTCCTCGCCGCTCAGGCCGTCCGGGCGGTCCACCCGGTCGGCGGCGAGTCCGGCCACCCGGTCCGGACCGGCCCCGGCGGCGGCCAGTTGCGCGGCGGTCAGCCGCAGCACCCCGGCCAGGTTGAGCGCCCGACCGTACGCGGGCACGGCCGCCGCGTTGCGCGCCAGCACCTCCGCCAGCGCCTCGGCGACCACCCTGCCGCCGCCGGCCGGAACGGCCGGCAGCGCCCCGCCGTACTGCGGGCCGCGCAGGCAGGGCGCGGTCACCGCGACCACGGCGCCGCTGCGGGCGTCCAGCACCGGCGAGCCGGGCGGCACCGCGGCCCCGCCGACCACCGGCACGTCCAGCAGCAGCACCCCGGCCAGGGGGTGCCCGCCGTACACCGCGCCGGTGACTCCCAGCAGCCCGCAGCGCAGCACGGCGATCCGTTCGTCCTGCCCGGTGAGCGCGGGCAGCAGCAGCTCGTGCCCGGCCCCCACGGCCGCGACCGGCAGCGGCGGCACCGGGAGGCCGCCGACGCCGTCGGTCCGCAGCAGGGCGAGCCCGTGCTCGGGGAGCAGCACCACGGAGTCCGGGCCGAGCACCCGGGTCTGTCCGCCCGGGGTGTGCAGCACCACCCGGCCCAGGCCCGCCACGCTCTCGTGCGCGGTCAGCACGCCGCCGTGCGGGTCGGCGACGAACCCTAAGCCGTGCAGCCGTCCGTTGAGGTCCCGGATCCGCAGCAGGTGCCGCCCCGGATCGCCCTCCAGAAACCCCGGCATGTGTGCCCCTTCGACCGTCGCTCGCCCGCCGCCGGGAGCCTGCCCGCCGGGGCGGCGGCCCGACCGCTCACGCGCCGCTCACCACGGTCGTTCACCTCTCGCGCTCCCCCGCGCGAGTGAGCCGCCTCTTCGAGTGATTGACCCGCAACGGTGAAACCCCCCGCCAGGAGCCTCCGCACTCCTGACAGGGGGTTTCACCGGTCGTGACGCCGATTGCGGCGGCGGCTCAGCCGACGAACACCGCGACGGGCTTCGCCTGCCCGCCCGTCTCCTCGACCAGGGCCAGGAAGCGCCCGTCCGGCCCGAACACCGCGATCGGCCCGTCCACGCCCAGCCCCGGCGCCTTCAGCCGCGCGCCGTGCGAGAGCTTCTGCGCCGACGCCTCGTCCAGGTCCCAGCGCGGGAAGGCGGCCGCCGCGGCCTGCGCGATCGGCAGCACCTCCAGGCCCGTGGCGGACTCGCCGGTGACGGCGGCCTCCAACTGCTCGAGGGTGCGCGCCGACTCGACGCCGTACGGCCCGACCTTGGTGCGCCGCAGCGCGGTCAGGTGCCCGCCGACGCCCAGCCCGGCACCGAGGTCACGGGCCAGGGCCCGGATGTAGGTGCCGGAGGAGCACTCCACGGTCACGTCCAGGTCGACCACCGGCGTGCCGTCCTCGGCGACCGCGGCGCGCTGCCCGTGCACGGTGAAGGAGTGGATCGTGGTCGGCCGGGCCGCCAGTTCGAAGTCCTCGCCCTCGCGCACCCGGGCGTACGACCGCTTGCCGTCGATCTTGATCGCGCTGACCTTCGACGGCACCTGCATGATCTCGCCGGTCAGCGCCGCGATCCCGGCGTCGATCGCCTCGCGGGTGACGCCGTCGGCCGGGGTCGAGGAGGTGACCTCGCCCTCCCGGTCGTCGGTGACGGTGGTCTGGCCGAGCCGGATGGTCGCCTCGTAGGTCTTGGCGGTCAGCATCAGGTGGCCGAGCAGCCGGGTGGCCCGCTCGACGCCGATCACCAGGACGCCGGTGGCCATCGGGTCGAGCGTGCCGGCGTGCCCGACCTTCCGCGTCCCCGCCAGCCACCGCATCTTGGCGACCACGCCGTGCGAAGTGATGCCCTCGGGCTTGTCGACGATCACCAGGCCGTCCGGGCCGGTGCCTTTGCGCTTCATCGAGCTCTTTCTCTGAAAACTTCGGAAAACCCCAGCAGGGGGTCAACGTACCGGTCGCAGCGCGGCCCGGAACCGCTCGACCACCGCGGCCACGTCCTCCCGGGCGCTGAACCCGGCCGCGAAGACGTGCCCCCCGCCGCCCAGCTCGGCACAGGCGGCGGCGACGTCGACCGCCCCCTTGGAGCGCGAGGAGCCGCGCAGCGTGCCGTCCGGGTCCTGCTTGAGGACCAGCGCCACCTCGGCCTCGGCCGGCCGGCGCAGGATGTCGATCAGCCCCTCGATCTCCTCCACCGTGACGCTGAACAGCGCCAGGTCCTGGTACGGCACCCAGGTCCACACCAGGCCCAGCCCCTGGGCCGCGTCCGGCTCGTAGACGGCCCGGTCGAGCGCGGCCGCGAGCACCTTGAGGTAGCCGAAGGAGGAGGTGTCCCACAGCTGCCGGGAGATCAGGTCGTGCCGGATGCCGGTGGCGAGCAGCCGGGCGGCGAGCTCGTGGGTCGCGGGCGTGGTGGCCCGGTACTTGAACGAGCCGGTGTCGGTGGCGACCCCGGTGTACAGGCAGGTGGCCAGGTCCTGGTCGAGCTCGACGCCCAGCCGCCGCAGCAGCTCGTCGACCAGCACGGCGGTGGCCGGCGCGGTCGGGTCGATCAGCTGGTGGGTGCCGAAGCCCGGGTTGGAGGCGTGGTGGTCGAACACCACCAGGACGGGCGCGGCGAAGGCCTTGTCGTGCAGCAGGCCCAGCCGGCTCTGCGCGGCCACGTCGAAGCAGAGCACCAGCTCGGGCTCGTCCGGCACCTCGGCGGCCGGCACGATCAGCTCCTGGCCGGGCAGGAAGGCCAGCGATTCGGGGACGATCTGCGGGTCGTCGCCGAAGGAGACCCGCACCTGCTTGCCAAGCCCGCGCAGCGCCAGCGCCGCCGCCAGCGAGGAGCCCAGCGCGTCGCCGTCCGGGCAGATGTGGCAGATCAGGTCGATCGAGCGGGCCCGCCCGATCTCCGCCACCACCTGCTGCCAGAGCAGCTCGAAACCGCTCTCCTCGGCGCGCGGCCCCGGGAGCGCCGCGAGGGCACCCTCCACCGTGCTGGTGGAGGACGCCCCCGTGGTCGATCCGGCTCGCGAGGCGGCCTGAGCCGGCTCACCCGCCATGACTACTCGTCCTCGTCGTCACGCTCGGACGCCGGCACCCGGTACGGGTCCGCCTCTCCGGCGTAGGTCGCCCCCGCGGCCTGGGTGCGCACCGCGGCGTCGGAGGTGCGGGCCCGGTCGAGCAGGTCGTCGATGTTCCGGGCGTTCTCCGGCAGCGCGTCCGCGACGAAGGTCAGCGACGGCGTGAAGCGCACCCCGGTCTGCTTGCCGACCTCGGACCGGAGCACGCCCTTGGCGCTCTCCAGCGCGGCCGCGGTGGCCTGGCGCTCGGTCTCGTCACCGAAGACGGTGTAGAAGACGGTGGCCTCGCGCAGGTCGCCCGTCACCCGGGTGTCGGTGATGGTCACGAACCCCAGCCGCGGGTCCTTGATCCGCCGTTCCAGGGTCTGGGCGACGACCACCTGGATGCGGTCGGCGAGCTTGCGCGCCCTTGCGGTGTCGGTCACGTTGCCTCCTCGTGCAGTGGGCCCGGTACCCGGGCGAGCTGCCACCCGTCGGGGCCCACGCCCCAAAGTACCGGCCCGCGCCCGGCCTTGCGGGCGCTCTGGCTCCTGATCTGTGTGAGAACGGCGACTTCCGTCGGCGCCCTCCACAGCGGTCATTCGTCGTCGTCGTTGTGGTACCTCCTCCTCGCGGAGAGGAGCTGCACCTCGGGGCGGCCGGCGACCAGCCGCTCACAGCTGTCCAGGATCTCGGTGACGTAGCCGGCGTCGCCGGACACCACCGCGAGGCCGATCTCGGCCCGGCGGTGCAGATCCTGGTTCCCGGTCTCGGCAGCGCACACGCTGTACTTGCGCTGCAGTTCGGCCACGATGGGCCGCACGATCGAACGCTTCTCCTTGAGCGAGTGGACGTCGCCCAGCAGCAGGTCGAAGGTGAGTGTTCCCACGAACATGTGTGACAGGTCTCGCCGACCTGGAAGGCCTCGGGGAGGACGGCCCGGAACCGGGCCGGTCTACCAGGACCCTACACAGCGAGACCGGGGCCGGGGGGCGGGAAAAAAACCCGCCACCCGCCCCCCGGGCCCCCCGCGACCCGCCCGGCGGGTCGCGCCACACGTGTGTATCACTTACGTCGTAGACCCTTA
>NZ_JBEPAK010000291.1:0-8071 GCF_040298565.1 Kitasatospora sp. NPDC001539
CGGCACCGCCGATCCGACCTCTGCACCCCCGACCCGCCCGGCGCGCCCCCCCGGTGGGCCGCCCCGCGCCCCCCGGCCGGCGCGGCCCCCGGGCCTACCAGGCGCCGAGAGGTCGGTGCAGGCCGGAACCAGCACTTCGCCGGTGCCGTCCAAGGTGGACGGATGTCAGCTGGACACCAGAACACCGGAGGCTCCCGCCATGAACCGACCCGCCGCCGTCGTGGCCGCCGTCCTGCTCCTCGGCCTCGCCACCGGAGCCTGCACGTCCGGAGCGGGCACCTCGACCCCACCGGCCTCGCCCGGCCGGAGCGCATCCGCGGATGCGACCGGCACTCCGAGCCCCACGCCCACCACCGCAGCCGGCCAGCCGGCTCCCGCTGCGGACGCCTCCCCGGCGGTCACCGCGCCGACCGTCCTTACAACCGGGGCCGGCCGCCCCGCCACGCCGAGCGGGGCACCGTCCGGTGAACCCGCCTCCAACCGGAGCCGTCCGCCCACGGCGACGAGCGCCGCCGCCAGCCCGCCACCGGCCGATGCCGAGAACCCGGTGGACCTCCAGCACCGCCCGGGCTCCGCCGCCTCGCAGTCAGCGCGCTGATGGCCAGTCATCGCGGTTAACGCACCCGGTACTTGAGGATCTCCGGAACGGGACCGGTGCCGCCGAGGCGGCGCCCCGCCCGGCCGGACGAGCGGCCAATGCCGTCCGGGTTGTCATGACTGAAACACCGTCGGACTGGGCATACCGTCGATAGCCCACCGACGGGCCCGGCTGAAGCTCCCCCACGAGCGCAACCGGGCCCTTGGCCGGCGACCGGGCCTGGACGTGACTCCCCCCACGGAGTGGCGGCCAGGCCCGCCTCTGTTCTACCAGCGACACGCAGCGTACATGTCATATCCACGTAACGCTACCGGGCGGCAGCGGACAACCCGACCTGGCCGGAAATCCCGGGTCGGCGGGCTCCAGGCGGCCGGCCGGGGCCGCCCGCCGGGACCGGGCCCCGGGCCGTCGCCCGTCAGCTCACGGCGGTCACGGCGGCCGTGGTGGTGGCGACGGTCGCCGCCGCGATGGCCGCGACGGCGACGTGCATGTTCCGGATCGCCTGACCGACGGACTCCGCCGCCCAGTCCCCCGCGGCTATCTCCGCGAAGCGCAGCTCGACCCGCGCCCGGGGGAGGTCGGCGAAGGCCAGACCGTGCAGCCGCGCAGCGTGCAGCAGCGCGATCAGGGTCGCGGTGCGGACGTCGGGCGTCTCGTGGTGCCGGATCACGGCGGTCAGTCGGCCCCGGAGTTCGCGCTCCACCGAGCCGTCCGCCTCCGGGTAGCGCCGGACCGGGAACAGCCCGAGGAGCCGGTGCCGCTCCTCGACGACCAGGCCGCGCTCGCACAGGCGCTGCACGGTGGCCCGGACGGCCGTGGCGTGGTCCTTGGTCAGCCAGTCCGTCGCCTTCGCCCTGTCGGGGCCCTTGCGCCCGACCCACTCGACGAGCCGCTCCAACCGCTCGTCGAGCAGCGGGTCACCGGTCGGGGTCCGGTCGGTGACGCTGATCCGGCCCCCGTCGAGCGCGACCCGGCCGGCCAGCGCGAGGTCGGCCAGGAGCCCTCCCGCCACCGCCCATCCGGCGCCCGAACTGTCCTTCGCCACACCGGACTCGTCGTCCAGCGAGAGCAGCATCAGCTCCTCGGCGAGGGTGACGTGCATGTGCCATTCCTTTCCCTGGTGCGAACCGGCCACCCGCAGCGCGCCTGCCAGCCGGCGCGCCCGGGTGTCCTCAGCCAGCAACGCCCACCCGGGCGGCTCGGTTCCCCGAGCCGCTCCCGACGGCCGGCGCGGCGCGGGCGGGCAGTTGTCGCCCCCTCAGCGACGGGCACGCCCGCACGGATCCGGGGTGGCACCCGGGGTCAGTCCACGGTGACGGCCATCTTGCCCAGCGCGCCGCCCGCCTCCATCACCCGGTGGGCTTCGACGATCTCGTCGAAACGGAAGACCCGCACCGGTCGCGCCCGGAAGGCCCCGGACTCGACCTTGGCGTAGATCGCCTGCAACGGGACCTCGGCGAGCGGGAACTCGGGGGTGCCCAGGACGAACGCGCTGCCGAAGAAGCTGAGCTGGACACCGGTCGGCAGGTCGGCGATCGGGTCGAAGTCGCGCACCGGCTCGAAGCCTCCGAGGAAGCCGAGCTGGCAGACCCGTCCGCGCGGGCGGACGGTGGCCAGGGAGTCCCGCAGGACGCTGTTGCCGACGAGGTCGAAGACCGCGTCGACCGGGGCGGTCGCCTTGTCGACCTGCGCGGCCAGGTGACCGTCGTCGACGAGGACGTCCTCGGCGCCGAGTTCCTTCAGGAGCGCGGTGTGCGCCGGGTTGCGGGTGGTGGCGAGCACGCGCGCGCCGTGGTCGACGGCGAGGTTGACGGCGGCCTGGCCGAGGGAGGAGGTCCCCCCGCGCACCAGGACGCGCTCGCCGGGGCGCAGGCCCAGGTTGCCGAACAGCCCGTACCAGGCCGTCGCGTAGACCTCGGGGACGGCCGCCAGGTCGGCCCACCCCAGCGGGGAGTCCACCGCGGCCACGTTGGCGGCCGGTACGGTGACCAGCTCGGCATAGCTGCCGTTGCGGGTGCGGCCCATGCCGCCGAGGATCGCGACGACGCGGGTCCCGGGGGCCAGCCGGCCCGACGGGTCGGCCTCGACCACACCGGCGCACTCGATGCCGGGGACGGCCGCGACCTCGCCCCAGGCCCCTGCGCGCATGTACGCCTCGGCGTGGTTGAGACCGAACGCCCTGACCCTGATCAGCACCTCGCCCTGCGCGGGCACGGGGTCGGGCAGGTCGGTGAGGTGCAGGACCTCGGGAGCGCCGTAGGAGGAGATGACGATGGCCTTCATGGACGGATCCGTTCTTGAATAGTGATTCAACTATCGGGCCGAACAAGAGGGCCACCGCATGCGGTGGCCCCTCGGGACGAGCGTCTAGACGAGGACGGCGAAGGCGTTGTCGACGATGGCGCGCAGGACCGCCGCATCGGGGTTCGCCTTCCCGACGACCATCAGCCCCTGGCAGGTCGCGACCAGCACCTTGGCGCTGCCGGCCGGGTCCACGCCGGCCCGCACCTCGCCCGCGTCGCGAGCGTTGCGCAGGGCGGTGGTCATGCAGGCCTCCAGGCGCGCCAGGTGCCCGCGCACGACGGCGGCCGCCTCGTCGTCCTCGGTCGCGTTCTCGATGGCGGTGTTCACCAGCAGGCACCCCTGCCGGCCCTCCGTGCTGAGCAGGTCCTGCACCAGCCCGTCGAAGTAGCCGCGCAGCGCGGCCAGCGAGGCGCCGGGCGCCGCCAGCTCGCCCAGCTTCTGCGGAACGACCAGCTTGGAGTACCGCTCCAGCGACTTCAGGAACAGCGCGTGCTTGCCGCCGGGGAAGACGCTGTAGAGGCTGCCGGGCTTGACCCCGGTCGCCTTGACGAGGTCCTCGACGGACGTGGCCCGGTAGCCCCGCCACCAGAAGCGCAGCATGGCCTGTTCCACCACGGCGTCGGGCTCGAACTCTCGGGGTCTGGGCATGCGGGAACCATATCTGAACACCCATTCAAGAACAAGGGTGTTCCGCGCCTCCGGCCCCGAGGAGCCGGGCCCGTGACCACCCGTCGGGTACTGCTCCGTTCGGCTGGCCGCCCCGCGTGGCGGGTCCGCCACCGGAGCACCGCCGCGCCGCGCCCGGCTACCGTCGTCCGGTCCGTCCCCCACAGATCCGGGAGAGCGATGCCGGGTACCCGCGCCCTCCGCTCACGGTGGTCCACCGCCGCCGCGGGCCTGCTCGTGCTCGCGCAGGCCCTGACGGGCTGCGGGAGCAGCGGACACGGCGGACCGGTCACGCTCAACTGGTACAACTTCCCGGACGACTCCGGCGCGCTCCAGCAGGCCGCCGACCGCTGCGGCCGGCAGTCCGGCGGCCGGTACACCATCAACTACAACAAGCTGCCGCGCGGCGCCGACGGGCAGCGGCAGCAACTCGTGCGCCGGATGGCCGCGCACGACACCGGGGTGGACATCCTCGGCCTGGACGTGACCTGGTCGGCGGAGTTCGCGGAGGCCGGCTGGATCCGCGAGTGGACCGGAGCCATGAAGGAGCAGGCCACCGCCGACACCCTGGACGCCGCCGTGCGGACCGCGACCTGGCAGGGCCGCCTGTTCGCCGCGCCGTACAACTCGAACACCCAGCTGCTCTGGTACCGGGACGACCTGGTGCCGAACCCGCCGGGGACCTGGTCGGAGATGCTCGCCCAGGCGGACGCGCTGGCCAAGGCGGGCAAGCCGCACTACGTCGAGATCCAGGGCGCCCAGTACGAGGGCCTGACGGTGTGGTTCAACACCCTGGTCACCAGCGCGGGCGGCTCCGTCCTCACCCCGGACGCGCAGGCACCCTCGCTCGGCGCCCCGGCGGTGCTGGCCGCGCAGGTGATGCACGACACCGCGACCTCGGCGGCCGCCGACCCGTCGCTGCCCAACCAGATGGAGGACCAGAACCGGCTGGCGATGGAGTCGGGAACGGCCGCGTTCGAACTCAACTACCCCTTCGTGTACCCGTCGATGAAGGCCAACCAGCCCGAGCTGTTCAAGCACTTCCGCTGGGCGCCCTACCCGGCGGTGCTGCCCGGCCGGCCGGCCACCGTCACCATCGGCGGGATCGACCTGGCCGTCGGCGCGTACGGCCGGCACCCGGACCTCGCCTTCGAGGCCACCCTGTGCCTGCGGGACCGCGGGAACCAGCTCACCAACGCGCTCAAGGGCGGCCTGCCGCCGTCGCTGCGCAGCCTGTACCAGGCCGCCGAGCTCACCGCGAGCTATCCGTTCGCCGCGGACGTGCTGGCCGCGCTGGACACCGCCAGCGTGCGGCCGCAGACCCCCGCGTACCAGAACGTCTCCATCGCGATCTCGCACGCCCTCTCCCCGCCCGCCGACATCCAACCGGAGAGCACCATGGCCGACGTCCGCCGGCAGATCCAGGACGCGCTCGGCTCCAAGGGGCTGATCCCGTGACACCTGCCACCGCCCTCGGCGATCCCGCCGCCAAGAAGGTCGCCGAGCGTTCCGAGGGCGCCCGCCAGGAGCGCCGGCTCGGCCTGCTGCTGTGCGCGCCCGCCGCCCTCGTGATGCTCGCCGTCACCGCCTACCCGATCGTCTACGCGATCTACCTCTCGCTCCAGCGCTACGACCTGCGGTTCCCCCAGCAGGCGCACTGGGTCGGTCTGGCCAACTACGGCGCGGTGCTCACCTCGAAGTTCTGGTGGCAGGCCCTGTGGGTCACCGTGCTGATCACCGTGGTCTCGGTGGCGATCGAGCTGGTGATCGGCCTGGCCCTCGCCCTGGTGATGCACCGCGCGGCGTTCGGGCGCGGCACCGTCCGCACCGCGGTCCTGGTCCCCTACGGCATCGTCACCGTGGTCGCCGCCTACTCCTGGCAGTACGCCTGGACGCCCGGCGTCGGCTACCTCGCCGCGCTCCTGCCGGAGGGCAGCGCCCCGCTGACCGACCAGTGGCAGGCGATCGGCCTGATCATCCTGGCCGAGGTGTGGAAGACCACGCCGTTCATGGCCCTGCTGCTGCTCGCGGGGCTGGCCCTGGTGCCGGAGGAGACCGTCCGGGCGGCCATGGTGGACGGCGCGACGTTCTGGCAGCGGCTGCGTCTGGTGGTCCTGCCCCTGATGAAGCCGGCGATCCTGGTCGCTCTGCTGTTCCGCACCCTGGACGCCTTCCGCGTGTTCGACAACATCTACGTGCTGACCGGCGGTTCCAACGACACCGGATCGGTGTCGATCCTCGGCTACGACAACCTGTTCACCGCCCTGAACCTGGGCATCGGGTCGGCGATCTCGGTGCTGATCTTCCTCTGCGTGGCCGTCATCGCCTTCGTCTTCATCAAGGTCTTCGGCGCCGCCGCGCCGGGTGGCGAGCCGGAGCGCCGATGAGCAACCGCACCCGCACCCTGACCAGCTGGGGCATCGCCAACCTGGTCGTCGTCCTGTACGCGCTGTTCCCGGTGTGGTGGATCGTGGCGCTCTCCTTCAAGGAGCCGAGCACCCTCACCGACGGCGACTTCATCCCGCGGAAGTGGACCTGGGAGAACTACCGGGGCATCTTCCGGACCTCCGAGTTCACCCGCGCGCTGGTCAACTCGATCGGCATCTCGGTGATCGCGACGACCGTCGCCGTCGTCCTCGGCACCATGGCCGCCTACGCAGTGGCGCGGCTGCGGTTCCCCGGCAAGCGGCTGCTGATCGGCGTCTCGCTGCTGATCGCCATGTTCCCGCCGATCTCGCTGGTCTCCCCGCTGTTCAACATCGAGCGGGTGCTGGGGATCTTCGACACCTGGGGCGGCCTGATCATCCCCTACATGACCTTCTCGCTGCCGCTGGCGATCTACACGCTGTCGGCGTTCTTCCGCGAGATCCCGTGGGACCTGGAGAAGGCGGCCAAGGTGGACGGCGCCACCCCGTGGCAGGCCTTCCGGCTGGTCATCGCCCCGCTGGCGGCGCCCGGCGTGTTCACCACGGGCATCCTCGTCTTCATCTTCTGCTGGAACGACTTCCTGTTCGCCATCTCCCTGACGTCGACCACCTCGGCCAGGACGGTGCCGGCGGCCATCGCCTTCTTCACCGGCAGCTCGCAGTTCCAGCAGCCGACCGGGTCCATCGCCGCCGCGGCGGTGGTCATCACCATCCCGATCGTGATCTTCGTCCTGCTGTTCCAGCGCCGTATCGTCGCCGGCCTCACCGCCGGCGCAGTCAAGGGATGAGTCCGCCCCCACCGGGCGGGACCAGGAAGGCGGACCGTGGCCGAGATCGTCCTCGACGGCATCACCAAGCGCTACCCCGACGGCGCGCTCGCCGTCCACGACTTCAACCTCACCGTCGCCGACGGGGAGTTCGTGATCCTGGTGGGCCCCTCCGGCTGCGGGAAGTCCACCACGCTCAACATGATCGCCGGGCTGGAGGACATCACCGAGGGCACCCTGCGCATCGCCGGGCAGGTCGTCAACGACCGGGCGCCCAAGGACCGCGACATCGCCATGGTGTTCCAGAGCTACGCGCTCTACCCCCACATGAGCGTGCGCGACAACATGGGCTTCGCGCTGCGCCTCGCCAAGGTGGACAAGGCCACCATTGCCGCCAAGGTCGAGGAGGCCGCCCGGATCCTCGACCTGACCCAGCACCTCGACCGCCGGCCGGCCAACCTTTCCGGCGGTCAGCGCCAGCGCGTCGCGATGGGCCGCGCCATCGTCCGGGACCCCAAGGCGTTCCTGATGGACGAGCCGCTGTCCAACCTCGACGCCAAGCTCCGGGTCCAGATGCGCACCCAGATCGCCGCCCTCCAGCGGCGCCTGGGCACCACCACCGTCTACGTCACCCACGACCAGGTCGAGGCGATGACCCTCGGCGACCGGGTGGTCGTCATGCGCGCCGGCGTCGTCCAGCAGGTCGGCTCGCCGGAGCACCTCTACGACACGCCGGTGAACCTCTTCGTCGCCGGCTTCATCGGCTCGCCCGGCATGAACTTCCTCGCCGCCACCCTGGAACACGGCGCCCTGCGCACCTCCCTCGGCGACCTGCCCGTCGACGACCGCACGCGCCGCGCGCTGGAGCGGGCGGACGCGCCGCGCGACGTCATCGTGGGCATCCGCCCCGAGGACTTCGAGGACGCCGCCCTCGTCGAGGGCCACGACGAGCGTTCCGTGTGCACCGTCACCGTGGACGTCCGGGAATCCGTCGGCTCCGACGTGTACGTGCACTTCACCGAGGCCGGCGGGCCGGCGCACTCCGAGGAGCTCGCCGAGATCGCCGTCGACTCCGGCCGCGCCGACACCGGCATGAGCGAGCACCGCATCGTCGCCCGGCTCAACACCGCGACCCGCGCCACCGAGGGCGCCCGCCTGGACCTGGCGATCGACACCTCCCGCCTCCACGTGTTCGACCCGCGCAACGGGGCCAACCTGACCCGCGTGCCCGACGCCCCGCGGTGACCGCGCCCGGGTCGAGGACCCGTCCCCGAGCGCTCGCCCGTCCCCGTTCGCGGGGCGGGCGGGCG
>NZ_JBEPAK010000292.1:0-8020 GCF_040298565.1 Kitasatospora sp. NPDC001539
CGGTCCAGACGGCTTCTCACCGAGGTCGGGCCGGTGGAGGTGCGGGTGCCCCGGGACCGGGACGGCAGCTTCGCCCCCCGGACCGTGCGTCCCCGGGCTCGCCGGCTGCCCGGCCTGGACCGGCTGGTCGTCTCGCTCACCGCGCGCGGCCTGAGCTCCGGCGAGCTGGTGGCGCACCTGGCCGAGGTGTACGGCGTGGAGCTCAGCCGGGAGACCGTCTCGGCCATCACCGACCAGGTCCTCGACGAGCTGGCCGAGCGGCGCGGCTGCCCGCTCGATCCGGTCTACCCGGTGGTGTTCCTGGATTCGGTGCGCAGCGGCCGGTCGGGCGGACCGCTGGTGCACCTGGCGCTCGGCATCTCCACCGACGGCCGGCGGGAGGTGCTGGGCCTGTGGCCTGCCGCGGACGGGGAGCAGTGGCCGCAGGTGCTGGCCGGGCTGGCCGAGCGCGGCGTGCGCGAGGTGTGGGTGCTGGTCGGCGACGCCGGGGCCGGCCTGGCGGAGGCGGCGGCCGCGCGGTGGCCGCGCACCGTGGTGCACACCTCGGTGGCCCACCTGCTGCACGCCGCCCTGCGGCACGCGCCCGGCGAGGACTGGGGTGCGCTGGCGCGGACGCTGCACGAGATCTGCACGGCGCCCACCGAGTCCGCGGCGCTGGAGCGGCTGGGCCGGGCCGAGCGGGAGTGGGGACCGGGCCACCGCGAGGTGTTCCGGGTCTGGCGGGCGGCCTGGCCGGTGCTCGCACCCGGCTTCCGCTTCGGCCCCGAGGCCCGGCGGCTGCTCGCGGGCGGCGGCGTGCTGGAGCGGTTGCACGCCCGGCTGCGCCGGATCGAGCAGGCCGCGGGGCGGGTGCGGGACGAGCGGGCCGCGCTCAAGCGCGTCTACCTGGCGACGCTCGCGCTGGAGTCGAGCGCCGGGGCGGGGCGGCCGTGGACCGGGGACTGGCCCGCCGTCCGGGAGGAGCTGCGCCGGGGTTCGCGCCCGCGCGCCGCGGTTCCGGCGCCCGCACGGAGGACCCGCCACTGAGCGGAGGACCACCCACCACTGATCTGACAGAACCAGGTGATCTTTTCATCGGTTCTGTCTGTTTTTGACACCGTATGTTCACGGTTCCGGTTCCCGCAATGCGTGATCCCGATCACGGCGAGAGCTTCCACGCCAGATTGGCCCTCGGCAGGATGAATTTCAGCGAGGAGGGCAGACCGCCCGCCTCAGGAAGAGGAATTCACGATGACGAATCTTGCCGTTCACATTCACAAGATGCTCGGGATTCTCGCCATTGTGCTGGTCGCCGGCATCGGCCTCCAGAGCCACGCCGGAGCGCACTCCTCCCCCGCCGTCGCAACGCCCCTGGCGATGGCCGGGGACGACTCCGGCTGGGGTCCGTGACCCGCATCCGGCCCCGACCGCACGCGGAACTCCGATGGGCTTCGACAAAGGCGCTCCGGTGAACTCCCGGAACCGCGCCGCGGCGTAATTCCCCCCTCCTCGCAATTCTCCGAACAGAGAGGAAACCGACGATGGCGAACCCGTTCGAGGACCCCGAGGCCGACTACCTCGTCCTGGTCAACGACGAGGGCCAGCACTCGCTCTGGCCGGTCTTCAGCCCGGTCCCCGACGGCTGGCAGCAGGTCCACGGCCCCGCCGGCCGGCAGGACTGCCTCGACTACGTCGAGCAGCACTGGCAGGACCTGCGGCCGAAGAGCCTGATCGCCCACCTGGCCGGCCACTGACCCCGCGGGGCCCGTCCCGACGGCGCACACCACGGCGACGCCCGAGCTCCACCGAGCTCCATAGAGCTCCACCGAGCTCCAAGAGCTTCACCGAGCCGGCCACGCGCCCGCCCCGGGACGACCGCCCCCGGGCGGCCTTCGGGAGGACAGCCCCGAAGGCCGCCCAGCACGCACGCCAGCCAGCCACCCCGCCCCCGTCACGGCGGGGCCCGCCGTACGAGGGAGAGAGTGCAGATGTCCGGGGACCAGCAGACGCACAGAGCCGACCGGCGGCCCGGGCCGGCCGAGGTGCTGTGCCGCCTGTTCGCCGAGGTGCTCGGCCGGGAGTCGGTCGACCCCTCGGCGGGCTTCTTCGACCTCGGCGGCGACCGGCCTGCCGCCGACCGGCTGCTGGCCCGGGTGCACGCCGAACTCGGCTTCCGCGCACCGCTGTCGATCCTGCTGGACACCCCCACCCCGGCCGGCCTGGCCGCTCGGCTGGCCGAGGGCGCACCGACCCAGCCGGCCACCGGCCCGGCCCAGCACGCACCGGCCCAACACGCACCGGCCCCGGCCGCACGGGCTCAGCACGCACCCGTCCAGCACACGCCCGCCTGCAAAGCCTGCGAAGCACCGGCCCAGGACGCACCGGCCGCCCCCCGCCCGTACCCCACCCTCACCGAGCTGGTCGACGCCCAGGTCGCCCGCACCCCCGCGGCGCCCGCGCTGTACGCCGGGGACACCACCCTCCGCTACGCCGAACTCGACGCCCGTGCCAACCGCCTGGCCCGGGTGCTCGCCGCCCGCGGCCTGGGCGCCGAGGACGTCGTCGCCCTGGCCCTGCCCAAGTCCGCGGAGGCCGTCGCCGCGATCCTCGCCGTGGCCAAGACCGGCGCCGCCTGGCTGCCCGCCGACCCGGCCTACCCGGCCGAGCGGCTGCGCCACATGCTCACCGACTCCCGCGCCGCCCTGGTGCTCACCACCTCCGGCGCCGCTGCGGGGCTCCCCGAGACCGGCGCGCCCCGGCTGCTGCTCGACTCCGCCGAGCACCTCGCCGACCTGGCCGACCAGCCCGACGGCCCGTTCGCCGCCGCCGAGCGGGTCCGGCCGCTGAGCGCCGCGAACACCGCCTACGTGATCTACACCTCCGGCTCCACCGGCGTGCCCAAGGGGGTGGCCGTCACCCACACCGGGCTGGCCGGCATGGTCGCCACCCAGGTCGCCGCCACCGGCGTCGGGCCCGGCAGCCGGGTGCTCCAGGCCGCCTCGCTGAGCTTCGACGTCTCCGTCTCCGACCTCGCGGTGGCCCTCACCACCGGCGCCGCCCTGGTGCTGCCCGGCGAGCAGAGCCAGCTGGTCGGCGAGCCGCTCGCCGAGCTGATCGACCGGTACGGCGTCACCCACGCCGACGTCGCCACCGCGATGGCGGCCACCCTGCCGGACGTCCCGCTGCCCTCGCTGCGCACCCTGATCGGCGGCGGCGAGGCCGTGCCCCGCGAGCTGGCCGCCCGACTCGGCCGCGGGCGGCGGATGTTCAACAGCTACGGCCCGACCGAGACCACCGTCATCGTCACCATGAGCGAGCCGCTCACCGGCGAGGAGCAGCCGCCGATCGGCCACCCCTGCCGGGACGTGCGGATCCACCTGCTGGACGAGCGGCTGCGCCCGGTCGCGCCCGGCGCCGTCGGCGAACTGTACGTCTCCGGCCCGTACCTGGCACGCGGCTACCTCGGGCGGCCCGGCCTGACCGCCGAACGCTTCACCGCCTGCCCGTTCGGCGACCCGGGCACCCGCATGTACCGCACCGGCGACCTCGCCCGGCAACGGCCGGACGGCCAGCTGGAGTTCCACGGCCGCGCCGACGACCAGGTGAAGATCCGCGGCTTCCGGGTCGAGCTCGGCGAGATCGAGCAGACCCTCTCCGCCCACGCCGGGGTCCGCCAGGCCGTCGTCGTGGTCCGCGAGGACCGCCCGGGCGAGCGCCGGCTGGTCGGGTACACCGTCGGCCCCGCCGACCCGGCCGAGCTGCGCGCCCACTGCGCCGAACGGCTGCCCGACCACATGGTGCCCGCCGTCGTGGTGCTCGACCGGCTGCCGCTCACCCCCAACGGCAAGGTGGACAAGCGCGCCCTGCCCGCGCCCGCCCGCAGCACCGCCGAGGACGGCGGCCGCGCCCCCGCGGGGGAGACGGAACACGCCCTCGCCCGGCTGTTCGCCGAGGTGCTGGGACTGCCCCGGGTCGGCGTCGCGGAGTCCTTCTTCGAGCTCGGCGGCGACTCCATCGTGGCCATCCAGCTGGTCTCCAGGGCCCGGCACGCCGGACTGCAGCTCACCCCCCGCGAGGTGTTCGACGCCCCGACCGTGGAGGCGCTGGCCCGGATCGCCCGCCCGCTGGACGGACCGGTCGCCGCCGAGCCCGCCGGGGCCGGCCTCGGCGAGGTGCCGGCCACACCGATCGTGCACTGGCTGTCCGCCCAGCGCGGCTCGGTCGCGAGCTTCCACCAGTCCACCCTGATCCCCCTCCCCGCCGGCACCCGGCCCGAGCACCTCACCACCGCGCTGCAGGCCCTGCTCGACCACCACGACGCCCTCCGCGCCCGCACCTCCCCCCTCGCCGAGCGGCCCTGGACCCTGCACGTCCCCGCCCCCGGCACCGTCCCCGCCGCGGCCGCGCTGCGGCAGCTCGCCGGGCCGGCCACCGGGCAGGCGCTGCGCGCCGCGACCGAGGCCGCGCGCGACCGGCTCTCGCCCGAGGACGGCCGGATGCTGCAGGCCGTCCACTTCGACGGCGGGCCGCACCTGCCCCCGCAGCTGCTCCTGGTCATCCACCACCTGGTCGTCGACGGCGTCACCTGGCGCATCCTGGAGGAGGACCTGCTCGCCGCGCTCGCCGCCGCCCGGGAGGGCCGCGAGCCGGTGCTGCCGCCGGTGCCCACCTCGTTCCGCCGCTGGGCCCAGCGGCTCACCGCCGAAGCCCTGACCGACCGCCGGACCGCCGAACTCCCGCTCTGGGAAGCCGCCCTGGCCACCCCGGACCCCCTGCTCGGCGACCGCCCGCTCGACCCCGCGAGGGACACCTACGCCACCGGCGGCACGCTACGGCTCGTACTGCCCGCCGAGACCACCCGGACGCTGCTCACCCGGGTCACCGCCGCCTACCACGCCCAGGTCAACGACGTCCTGCTGACGGCGCTGGCGCTCGCCCTCGGCCACTGGCGCGCCGAAGCCCCCGCCGGGCCGGACGGCGCCGTGCTGGTGACCGTGGAGGGCCACGGCCGCGAGGAGATCGTCGACGGCGTCGACCTGCACCGCACCGCCGGGTGGTTCACCTCCGTCTACCCCGTCCGGCTCGCCCCCGGCGCCCTGCCCTGGTCCGAGGTCACCGCCGCCGGGCCCGCGCTCGGCCGCGCCCTCGGCCGGGTCAAGGAACAGCTGCGCGCCGTACCGGACAACGGCATCGGCTACGGGCTGCTGCGCCACCTCAACCCGGACACCGCCGCCGTGCTCTCCCGGTACGCCGAGCCGCAGGTCGAGTTCAACTACCTGGGCCGCTTCCAGCCCGACGGCGTCACCGCCGAGGACGTGCTCGCCGGGGCCGAGGCGATGACCGAGGGCGCCGCGCCCGATCTCGCCCTCGGCCGGGTGCTCGGCCTGGACGCCACCACCGTCGACACCCCGCAGGGCCCGCTGCTGGTCGCCCAGTGGTCCTGGGCCGCCGACCTGCTCGGCGAGGAGCGGGTCCGCGCCCTCGCCGAGGACTGGTTCACCGCGCTGCGCGCGCTGGCCGAGCACGCCGCGCACCCGGACGCCGGCGGACACACGCCGTCCGACTTCCCGCTCGTCGCCGTCGACCAGGCCGAGCTCGACCGCCTCACCGAACTCCACGCCCCCGCAGGGCTGCTGGACCTGTGGCCCACCTCACCGCTGCAGGAGGGCATGGCCTTCCACGCCGCGTACGACACCGACGGCGCCGACGTCTACACCTCCGTCTGCATCTTCGACATCACCGGGCCCGTCGACGCCGACCGGCTGCGCACCGCCGCCGAGGACCTCCTGCTGCGCCACCCCAACCTCAAGGCCGGCTTCCACCAGCGGCCCGACGGCCCGCCCGTGCAGGCCGTCCCGCAGAGCGTCGACCTGCCCTTCACCGTCCTCGACCTGACGGCGCACGCCGACCCGGAGGCCGAGGCCGAGCGGATCGCCGCCGCCGAGTACGGCCGCCGCTTCGACCTCGCCCGCCCGCCGCTGCTGCGCTACACCCTGCTCACCCTCGGACCCGACCGCCACCGGCTGATCGCCGCCGCGCACCACATCCTGTTGGACGGCTGGTCCACCCCGCTGTTCGCCGAGGAGCTGTGGGCCCTCTACTTCCGGCAGCCGCTGCCCCCGGCCACCCCGTACCGCGCGTACCTGAGCCGACTCGCTGCCCGTGACGGCGCCGCCGCCCGCGCCGCCTGGGCGCGGGCGCTCGCCGGAGCCGACGAACCCACCCTGCTCGCCCCCGACCGCTCCACCGCCGCCCCCCGGCTGCCGCTGCGCCTGACCACCGGCCTCACCCCGGCCGCGACCGAGGCGCTGACCCGCACCGCCCGTCGCTACGGCGTCACCCTCAACACCCTCGTCCAGGCGGCCTGGGGCGTCCTGCTGGCCCGGCTCACCGGCCGCGACGACGTGCTCTTCGGCACCACCGTCTCCGGCCGCCCGCACGACCTGCCGGGCGTGGAGCGGATGGTCGGCCTGCTGATCAACACCGTGCCGGTGCGGGTCACCCTCGACCCCGCCGAGAGCTGGGGGCAACTGCTGCTGCGCCTGCAGCACGAGCAGTCCGCGCTGCTGGACCACCAGCACCTCAGCCTCACCGAGATCCAGCAACTCACGGGCCTGAACAGCCTGTTCGACACCGTCACGGTGTACGGCAACTACCCGGACCCGTCCGTCCTGGACGGTGCGGACCCGAGCGGCGCCACCCGCGTCACCCTGGTCGAGGACGTCGACAGCGCCCACTACCCGCTGCTGCTGGCCCTGACCCCGGGCGACGGCCTCCAACTGCGCCTGGACCACCAGCCCGACGCCTTCGGCCCCGCCGAGGCCCGCACCCTGCTGGACCGCTTCCTCGCCCTGCTCGACCGGATCGCCACCGACCCGGCCGAACTCATCGGCGGAGTCGAGGTGCTCAGCCCGGCGGAGCGGGAGCGGCTGTTGGCGGACGGCAGGGGCCCGGTGGCGGCGCTGCCGGAGGGCGGGCTGCCCGCGGTGTTCGAGGCCCAGGCCGCCGCGGCGCCCCACGCCGTCGCCCTGGTGGCGGTGGACGGCGAGCTGACGTACGCCGAACTCAACGCCCGCGCCAACGGCTTGGCGCGTCGGCTGGTCACGGCCGGCGTGGGCATGGAGACACCGATCGCCCTGCTCATGGACCGCTCCGTCGCGCTCGTGGTGGCGATCCTGGCCGTCCTCAAGGCCGGCGGCACCTACGTACCGCTGGACGACGCCCAGCCCGACGAGCGCCTACGGGCCGTCCTCACGGACGCCGGCGCCCGGCTCGCGCTCACCGACCCCGGACACCACGACCACCCGGCCCTCGAAGGCCTCAGGACCCTGCCGGTCGGTGACGACACCGCCGACAACCTCGAACTGCCGCTTTCGAGTGACCAGTTGGCGTACGTGATGCACACCTCCGGCTCCACCGGGACCCCCAAGGGCATCGGCATCACCCACCGCTCGGTCGTCGACCTCGCCCTCGGCGGCACCTTCACCACCGGCAGCCACTCCAGCGTGCTGGTCCACTCCCCCACCGCCTTCGACGCCTCCACCTACGAACTCTGGACCCCACTCCTCTCCGGCGGCCGCGCCGTCCTCGCACCCCCCGGACGCCTGGGCGCCACCGAACTCGCCCACACCATCCACCACGGCGGCGTCACAGCCGCCTGGATGACGGTCGGCCTCTTCAACGTCCTGGCCACCGAGTCCCCGGAGACCTTCACCGGGCTCCGTGAGCTGTGGACCGGCGGGGACATCACCTCGCCGACCGCCATGCGCCGCGTGCTGGAGCACTGCCCCGACCTGCGGCTGGTGAACGGCTACGGCCCCACGGAGACCACCACCTTCGCGAGCTGCCACCCGATCGACTCCGCCGGTGAGGTACCGGCCGCCGTGGTGCCGATCGGCCGCCCGCTGCCCAACACCCGGGTGTACGTGCTGGACGCCGGGCTGAGACCCGTCCCGACCGGCGTTCCCGGCGAGCTGTACATCACCGGCCCCGGCCTCGCCCGCGGCTACCTCGGCCGCCCCGCCCTCACCGCCGAACGCTT
>NZ_JBEPAK010000293.1:0-7902 GCF_040298565.1 Kitasatospora sp. NPDC001539
GCGATCCCGGCGCCGGGTCCGGGTCCGGGTCCGGGCCCTGGAGGTTCCGGGAGGTCCCGTCCCTAGAAGCCGGAGACGTGGGTGGTGACGATCCGGACCCGGCCGTCCTCGGCCGCTTCCAGGGCCGCCCGCAGCCGGGCCGAACGGGCCGGGCCGAGCAGGTCCAGGGCCTCCTCCAAGGGCGCCCAGCGGTGGGTGTCCAGTTCGCCGGCCGGGACGGTCACGGGGGTGCCGTCCGGGACGGTGCCGAAGTCGAACATGAAGTGCTCGGCCGGGTGGTCGAGTTCACCCGAGGGGTGGGTCCAGGAGATGGCCAGCAGGTCTCCGGCCGTCCGGACGATGCCGGTCTCCTCCTCCAACTCCCGCTCGGCGCACCGGACCGGCCCCTCGCCCAGGTCGATCGTCCCGCCCGGGAACTGCCAGTGCTCCCGGTAGCCGGCCTTCACGATCAGGATCCGGCCGGACTCGTCCCGCAGCAGGCAGCCCGTCGCCGCGTAGACCCGGGGCAGCGAGGCCAGCCATTCCTCGCGGGACTTCAAGGGCTCAGCCGTCACGGCGCTCCTCCTGGGGCAGGTGGGGTTCGGTCGCTCCCACTCTGCCACCCGCCCCGGCCGCCGGGCGTCCGGCACCGAGCCCCGGCGGACCGATGAGTCGGCGCCGCCGTGACGGTCCAACGGGTATGAGGACCACTCCGGGAGAAGCCGTACTGACCTGCGACCTGGGCGCGCTGACCGCCCCCGACCTGGCCGTCGTCGATGCGCTCGCCAGGCTGCGGTCGGCCGCCGCCCGCCACGGGGTGGGCGTGGTGCTGGTGAACGCGGACGGCCCGCTGCGGGAGCTGCTCGCGTTCGCCGGGCTCTCGGCGCTGCTGCCGGGAGCGGCCGATCCGCTGGACTCCGCGGGCCTCGCAGACCTCCCAGGCCTGGCAGACCTGGCAGAGCTGGCAGACCTGGCAGACCGCCCAGGCCTCGCGGAGCCGGCCGGGCGCTCGGGACTACTCGGCGTCGAGACGGGGCGGGAGGCCGAACAGGGGGAAGAGCACGTCCGTGTCCAGGAAGTTGGTCACTCCGGTGATCCGGCCCTCTGACACCTCCAGCACGATCAGCGACCACGGCTCGTGCCCGCCCGCCGGGCTCGGCCGGTACTGGGCGAAGGCCGGGCCGCCGTTGGCCGTCACCGGGAGCAGCCGGGAACCCCGGCAGCCCTGCCCCGGACCCAGCATCCACGCCCGGATCTCGTCCTGCCCCCGCAGCCACATCGCGAACGGCGGCATGTTGAGCGTGACGTCCTCGTGCAGCAGCGCGGCCAGCCCGTCCATGTCGTACGCCTCGAAAGCGCGGACGTAGCGGTCCAGCAGTGCCCGGTGGTCCGCGTCCAGGGCGGGGGCCGGTCGGGCCGCCGAGGCGTCCGAGGCGAGGACGGCGCGGGCGCGTTGCAGTGCGCTGTTGACCGAGGCGACCGTCACGCCGAGCAGTTCGGCCACCTCGGCAGCCTTCCAGCCGAGCACTTCGCGCAGGATCAGCACCGCCCGCTGCCGGGGCGCGAGGCGCTGCAGCGCGGCGACGAAGGCCAGCTTCACCGACTCGCGCTGGGCGGCCACCTCGGCCGGATCCCCCGTCTCGGGGAGCACCCGGCCGTCCGGCGCGGGGCCGATCCACGTCACCTCGGGCAGCTGGGCGTCGCTCGCGGTGGCCACCGTGACCGGGCCGGCCAGGTCCATCGGACGGGCCCGGTTCTTGCGGCCGTTCAGCGCGTCCAGGCAGACGTTGGTGGCTATCCGGTACAGCCAGGAGCGCAGCGCGGACCGCCCCTCGAAGCCGCGGTGGCCGCGCCAGGCGCGGATCATGGTCTCCTGCACCGCGTCCTCGGCCTCGAAGACCGATCCGAGCATGCGGTAGCAGTAGCCCGTCAACTCCGTGCGGTACCGCTCCAGTTGGAGCTCGACCGGCTCCTCCGTGAGCACCTCGGCCATGGTCACCCCTGTCGTGCTGCGCCTTCCCGGTGTACGGACAGGAACGTAGCGCACGGCACCGACAACGGCCGCTGACCGGCCGTCAGGGGCGGTTGCCGGGCTCGGGTTCCAGGAGCCGTCGCACCGCCCCCGCGGGACCGCCGGACGCGGTCGGGCGCCGCCGCCCGTCGGCGCCTCGGCGCGGTCAGTGGGCGGAGTGCTTCTCCGCGCCGCGGTGCCGGTGCCCCTTGAGCTCCGCGTGCGCCGACGGGGCGGCGTGCATCGCCGGGGGTGCCGCGTCGCGCCCGCCGTGGCGGAAGGCACCGCCGGGGGCGGGGAGCGGGCCGGCGCCGGAGGAGGACATCGTTCCGCCGCGCGGCTCCGGTCCGAGGCGGCTGGGCGTGCTCACCATGCCCCGGCTCTCCAGCAGGGCCTGGGCGCCCTGGCGGAGCTTGGCGGTGCTGCCCGGGATTCGCTTGGTCATCGTCGGCCTCCCTTCGGCGGCCGCGGCCGGACGGATGCCGGCCGGAGGGCCGCATGGGCGTCTTGTCCGGATTTTAGCCGGACCGGGCGCCGCTGCCACCGCGCGGCCGTCCATCCGCCCCCGCCCGTCCTCCGCCCGACCGTCCGGGCCGTCCGGCCGTCCGCCGTCCGAACTGATCAGCCCATGACCTCGTGGACGAAGCACCAGCGCCAGTCCTCCCCCGCCTCGTACGAGCGGATCACCGGGTGGGAGGTGTTGTGGAAGTGCGCGGTGGCGTGCCGTTGCGGCGAGAAGTCGCAGCAGCCGATGTGGCCGCAGTCCAGGCACACCCGCAGGTGGACCCAGTCCCGGCGGCCCTGGGCCAGGCACTCGGCGCAGCCGTCGGTGGGCGGAAGGGGCTCGATGTCCCGGGGGGCCAGAGCGAGGTCTTCGCAGGCGCTCATGTTCGAAGGCTACGACGGCCGGAACCGGGATGCCTCAGGACGGGACCGGGATGCCTCAGGAGGAGGCGCCCGGTGCCCCGGCGGCCGGCCCGGGGCCCGTGGCGGTGGTGTGGGCCGCGCGGGAAGCCGCGTCGGCGGCCGGGGAAGGGACCGCGTCGGCACCCCCGGAAGGGGCCGTGCCCGGGGCCGTCCAGCTGGCCAGCATGGCCAGCTTCTGGGCGGTGGGCGAGTCCGGCGGGGCGGTGTAGACGACCAGCACCTGGTCCGGCGAGCCGTTGACGCCCAGGGTCCGGTAGCCGAAGTCGAGTTCGCCGACCAGCGGGTGCCCCAGGAGCTTGCTGCCGCTGCTCTTCTCCCGGACCAGGTGGTCCGCCCAGAGCCGGCGGAACTCCTCGCTGCGCACCGACAGTTCGCCCACCAGCGCGGTCAGGGCCGGATCCGCGGGGTGCAGCCCGGCGTCCCGGCGCAGGTAGGCGACCGTCTCGGCGGCGACCGCCTCCCACTGGCGGTAGTGGTCGCGGGCGGCCGGGTCCAGGAACACGTGCCGGGCCTGGTTGGGCGCGGCGTTCGGATTGGTCTCCGAGCGCGGCCCGAGGTCCCGCCGGGAGGAGAAACCGCTCACCGCGTCGCCGAGCGCGTTCCAGGCCAGCACGTCCATCCGGCGGCCCAGGACGAAGGCGGGCACCCCCGTCATCAGGTCCAGCAGCAGGCGCGTCCCCGGCTCGACCTGCTGGTGCCCCCGCGCCCGGGCCGCCGGGGCCTTGGGCGGGCGGGTCAGCGACCGCAGGTGCGCCGCCTCCGTCGCGTCCAGCCGCAGCACCCGGGCCACCGCGTCCAGCACCGCGTCCGAGGCACTGCCGCCGCGGCCCTGCTCCAGCCGCACGTAGTAGTCGACGCTGACCCCGGCGAGCTGCGCCACCTCCTCGCGGCGCAGGCCCTGCACCCGGCGGCGGCCGTGCGAGGACAGCCCCACCTCCTCCGGCTGGATCCGGGCCCGGCGCGATCGGAGGAAGTCCCCCAGGGTGTTCTCCATGGCAGGCAGGGTAGCCCCGGGCCCTCGCCGTGAGGGTGGTACTGCCGTTCCCAGGAACGGGGTTTCCAGGACGGGCACAGCCCTGGGCCGGGACGCGCGGCGGTCGCAGAGTGGTCGTCGCCAGCCCGATCCTCCCGAGGAGTCCCGATGAGCTACCCCGCCCTCGCCACCCGCACCGCCGTCGTCACCGGAGCCGCCAGCGGCATGGGCGCCGCCACCGCCCGGCTGCTCGCCGCCGCCGGCGCCCGGGTCGCCCTGCTCGCCCGCCGCACCGACCGGATCGAGGCGCTCGCCGCCGAGATCGCCGCCGCCGGCGGGCAGGCCCTCGCCGTCACCACCGACATCACCGACCAGGCGTCGGTCGACGCCGCCGCCGAGGCCGTCCACCAGGCGTACGGCCGGGTCGACCTGGTGGTCAACAACGCCGGAGTGATGCTGCCCAACCCGCTCACCGCCGGTCGGATCGACGAGTGGACCCGCATGATCGACACCAACCTGACCGGCGCGCTGCGGATCGTCCGCGCCTTCACCGAGGACCTCACGACGGCCGCCGCCGACGGCCGCACCGCCGACCTGGTCAACGTCTCCTCCATCGCCGCGCACGTCATCTTCCCCGACTACGCCGTGTACGCCGCCACCAAGGCCGCGATCTCCCAGCTGTCCGCCGCGCTGCGCTCCGAACTCGGTCCGCGCGACGTCCGGATCAGCGCGATCGAGCCCGGCCTGACCGACACCGAGCTCGGCGGCCACATCGACAACCCCGACCTGCGCGACCAGCTCGGCGGCATGTTCGACGTGATCCCGGCGCTCGGCGCGGAGGACGTCGCCGACCTGATCGCCTACACCGTCAGCCGCCCCCGGCACGTCAACCTGCGCCACCAGGTGGTGCTGCCGACCCGGCAGGCGTGACGGCCGCGGCGCGATCTCCGCTCCCGGGCCACGGGTGGCATGGGAGCATGCCACCCGTGGCGATCGTGACGGGGAGAGAAGACGGCGGCACCGGCGAGGGCGGCGGCGTCCCCCTCCCCGGGCGGCCGGACACCGGCGGGGGCATACCCCGGCAGCCGGAAGCCCGGCAGCCGGCCGGGGAGCCCGGCGCCCGGCCGGCCCGGATGCGGCCGCTGACCGACACCGGCCGGATCCGGCAGCCCGCCGCCCTCCTCCGGCTGCTCACCGGCCTGCTCGCGATCGCCGTCACCCTGCTGCTCGCCGACTACGCCCGGGCCACCACCGGGGGCATCGCCGCCGACGTCGCCGAGGCGGTCGCGATCGTGCCGCGACCGCTCGCCGGCCTCGCCGGCGGGCTCACCACCGCCGCCGTCCTGCTGCTGCCGGTCGGACTCGCCGTCCGCCGGGTGCTCGGCCCCGACCGGCGGCGCGCCCTCCAACAGGTCTCCGACGGGCTGCTCGCCGCCGTCCTCGCCTACGGCGCCACCCTCGCCCTCGGCCTGTGGGCCGACGACCTCGCCCCCACCTCCCTGGTCACCGCGCTCACCCAGCCGCTGCCCGGCGACGTGCTCCACCACACCGAGCCCGTCTACGGCTACCTCGCCCCCGTGCTCGCCTTCATGACCGCCTCCGGCAGCCGCGAACGGCGCCTGCCCATGGCCGTCCTGGCGCTCTCCGGACTCGCCGGGCTCGCCGGCGGCTACGCCACCCCCACCGCACTGCTGCTCGGCCTGCTCATCGGCTGGACCGGTGCCCACGGCACCCTGTACGCCGTCGGCACCCCGGACCCGCGGCCGCGGCCCGGCGAGGTGCTGCGGGCCCTGCGGGACAGCGGGCAGCACCCGGTCGAGGCCGTGCCGGCGGGATCGGACCGCTACCGGGTCCGGCAGGCCGACGGGTGGCCCGCACTCGACGTCCAGCTCCTCGACCGGCAGGCCGTCACCGTCGCCGCCGTCCAGCGCGCCTGGCGCCGCCTGCGGCTGCGCACCGCCCCGCACCCCCGCGCCCTGCGCTCCCCGCGCACCGGACTGGAGCACGAGGCCCTGGTCACCTACGCGGCCCTGGCCGCCGGCGTCCGCACCCGCCGCATCGCCGCCACGGTCGGCCTCGGCCACGACACCGCCCTGATCGCTTACGAGCACCAGGCCGGCCGCACCCTGGACCAGCTCGCCGACGAGGAGATCACCGACGAGCTCCTCGCCGACGCCTGGCGCCAACTCGCCCTCCTCCAGCGCCGCGAGATCGCCCACCGCGCCCTCGTCCCCACCTCCCTGCTGATCGACGACACCGGGGCCGTCCACCTGGTCGACTTCGCCGACGGCGACATCGCGGCCAGCGAACTCGTCCTCCGCTGCGACACCGCCCAACTCCTCACCACCCTCGCCCTGCGCACCGGCGCCGCCCGCTCCGTCCGCAGCGCCACCGCCGTCCTCGGCCCCGAGCCCATCGCCGCCGCCCTGCCCCTGCTGCAACCCATCGCCCTCGCCCGCACCACCCGGCAGGCCCTCAAGCAGCACGCGAAGGCGGGGGGCACGGCCGCACCGGGGGCGGCACCGGGGGCCGCCCGGGGCCGGGCGGGCGGCGCGGCGACGGGGACGGGGACGGGGACGGACCTGGCCGACGCCGGGGGACGCGCCGGTCCGCGACCCGCGCACCGGGCGGCCTCCGGCACCCGGCCGGAGACCAGCACCCAGGGGGCGGGCGGCGCCGGGGCGGCGGGCGGCGCACGGCTCCCCGCTCAGGGCGTGCGCCGATCCGGACCACCCGGCGGCGGGACCGCCCCCGAACGGGGCGACGCCGCACCGGCGGTCCGGCCCTGGACGGGTGCGGGCGGCAGCCCGGGCAGCGCTGCCGCCCGCACCCCATCGCACGGGGACGCCCACGACGCCGCCGGACCCACGGCGGGCACAGTGCCCGGGGCGGGCACGGTCCCGGCGGAGGGCACGGCGGCGGCCACGGTCCCGGCGGCGGGCACGGTCCCGGCGGCGGGCACGGCGTCGGTGGCGGGCACGGTGCCGGTGGCGGGCGGCGGATCCACCGCGGCGGCCGCGGGCGGCCGCGAGACCGCCGCCGTCACCGCCGGGCACCCCGGAGGCGGCGACGCGCTGCCCGGGGGGCTGCTGGAGGAGATCCGGGCGGAGGTCGCGCGCGGCCGGCCGGAGGCGGTCGGACGGCCGGTGCGGCTGGAACGGCTGCGGCCGCGGACCCTGCTGGCCGTGGTGGGCGGGGTGGTCGCCGGGTGGCTGCTGATTCCGCAGTTCTTCGCGCCGGAGGACAACCCGGTCGCGGCGTTGGCGGACGCCGATCCGTGGTGGCTGGTGTTGGCGCTGGTGGCGGCCGGGTCGAGCCACGTGGCGGCGGCGATGGGCTTCGTCGGGTTCGTGCCGGAGCGGCTGGACTTCCGCAACGCCGTACTGGCGCAGCTGGCCGGGGCGTTCGTGAAACTGGTGTCGCCCGGGGGTGTCGGTGGGATCGCCCTGAACACCCGGCTGCTCCAGCAGGCGGACATCCCGACCGCGCAGGCGCTGTCCAGCGTCGGCGTGGGGCAGGTGATCGGGCTGGTGCTGCACCTGTTGCAGCTGGGGGCCTTCGTCTACCTGCTGGATCTCCAACCCGGCGGGTCGGAACTGGACGCGCTGCCCGCCGTGGTGGGCGGGCTGGCCGCGGCGGCCGTCCTGCTGGCGCTGGTGTGGGCGGTCCCGCCGGCCCGGCGGTGGCTGACGACGCGGCTGCGGCCGCTGACGGCCGAGGTGCTGCCGCGGCTGCTGGACCTGCTGCGCAACCCGGGGCGGCTGGCGGTGGGGGTGGCCGGGCAGCTGCTGGTGTCGATCTGCCTGATCGCCTGCCTGTACTGCTGCGTGCGGGCGATCGGCCGGGTGCCGTCCTTCGCCTCGGTGGCGGTGGTGTTCCTGGTGGGCAACGCGGCGGGCAACGCCGCGCCGACCCCGGGCGGGGGCGGCGCGGTGGACACGGCGCAGACGCAGGGGCTCCAAGAAAGGAAGAGCGTCGGGGAGGGGAACATTTTTTATAATCGGGTGTAGTT
>NZ_JBEPAK010000294.1:0-7882 GCF_040298565.1 Kitasatospora sp. NPDC001539
CGCGCCGCCCCCCCCGCCGCGCCCCGGGCGGGGGCCGGCGCGCGGATCCGGGCCGAGGCCCGCCTCCGCAACGCGACCCCGGTGAAACGGGCCCTGCGCAGGGTCGCCGACATCTTCGTCCCGCTGATCCCCGCCCTGATCGGCTGCGGCATCGTCGCCGCCCTCTCCGGCGCCCTCGCCAACCTGGGCTGGGCACCCGGGCTGGTCGCCGCCCTCGGGCCGGTCTCGGCGGGCTTCATGTCCCTGCTCGCCGTCTTCGTCGGCTACAACACGGCGAAGGAGTTCGGCGGCACACCCGTGCTGGGCGGGGCCGTGGCCAGCGTGATCGTCTACGCGGGGGTGGCCAAGGTGGAGGCCTTCGGCCACCACCTCACCCCCGGGCAGGGCGGCGTGGTCGGGGCGCTCGGCGCCGCGCTGCTCGCCGTCCAGGTCGAACGCTGGACCCGGCAGCTGCTGCCCGACGCCCTCGACGTGCTGGTCACCCCCACCGTCACCGTCCTGGTCGGCGGGCTCGCCGCGCTGTTCGGCCTGATGTTCGTCGCCGGGGAGGTCTCCGCCGCCATCGGCCACGCCGCCACCTGGCTGCTCGCCCACGGCGGGCTGCTCGCCGGGCTGGTGCTCGGCGGACTCTTCCTGCCGCTGGTCATGCTCGGGCTGCACCAGGCGCTGATCCCGATCCACACCACCCTGATCCAGCAGCAGGGCTCCACCGTCCTGCTGCCGATCCTCGCCATGGCCGGCGCCGGGCAGGTCGGCTGCGCCGCGGCGGTCTACCTGCGGCTGCGAAACAACGCCTCCGTCCGGGCCGTCATCAGGTCCGCGCTCCCGGCCGGCCTGCTCGGTGTCGGCGAACCCCTGGTCTACGGGGTGACGCTGCCGCTGGGCCGGCCCTTCGTGACCGCCTGCGTCGGCGGCGCCGCCGGTGGCGCCTTCGTCGGGGTGGCCGGCCAGCTCGGCAGCGCGGTCGGCTCCACCGCCGTCGGTCCGTCCGGCTGGGCCCTGTTCCCCCTGCTGGCGGGCCCGCACGGGATGGCCGCGAGCGCCGCGGTGTACGGCGGCGGACTGCTGACCGGCTACGTCGTGGGTTTCCTCGCCACCTACTTCTTCGGCTTCACCCGGGCGACGCTCGCCGAGTACAACGCGGTGACCGCGGAGCCCGCCGCGCCGCCTGCCGCCCGGCCCGCCGCCCAGCCCGCCGCCGGGACCGCCACCGCCGCCCAGCCCGCCGCCGAGGCGCCCGGGGGAGCGGCGGACCTGCGACCCTGAGCCGAAGGACGGCACTTGCCGGCCCCTCGCCTCCCCGGCCCCGCGCCGACCCCGTCCTCCGGCTCGGTGCCCCGGCGCACCTGGGCACTCCCGGTCTCGCGGAGAGCCGGGGAAAACGCCGACGGGCCCGCACCGCGCATCGAAATGCGCAGTGCGGGCCCGTCACTGCTAGGCCTGAGCCATCGCAGAGAACTACAGCGGGCGAATGTTCTCCGCCTGCGGGCCCTTCTGGCCCTGCGTGACGTCGAACTCGACCTTCTGGCCCTCGAGCAGCTCACGGAAGCCGTTGGCGTTGATGTTCGAGTAGTGGGCGAAGACGTCCGGGCCGCCACCCTCCTGCTCGATGAAGCCGAAGCCCTTTTCCGAGTTGAACCACTTCACGGTGCCATTAGCCATAAAAATTCTCCTTCAGAGGCTGTCCGGAGCCGGCACTGCGCAGGCTCCGCGTCGCCGCGATGACCATCCACCCGGGAAAGAGCCGGGAAACAAAAATGCGCCTGCGGTGATACATCAGCAGGCGCACACAAAGTTCATGGGAACCACTGCAACTAAAAACGACTCTAGCAGGCCCGGGCACGCGACGGGCGGATATTTCACGCCCGGTTTCCGGAATACCCCCGCCGGGGCGCTCGACCCCGTCCGGCCGCGACCGCCAAGGGGCCCCGCGGGCAGGCCCGTTGGCGGTCGTACGGCCTGCGCCCCGGCTGACTTCCGAGGAGGCGGATTTTCGCCGTACGGCGCGTCCGACCGGGTGATCACCGGCCTCCCGGCCCGCTGCCCGGGGCCGTCCGGCGCCGTCCGGGGCCATCCCGGGCCGGGTCGGCCGTCAGCGCCCGGCGCCGGAGGATCCGGTCACCGCCTGAGGCGGGCGAGGAAATCCCGGAGGGCGGTCGCGACGGCGTCCGGGGACTCCACCGGGAGCAGGTGCCCGGCGCCCGGGACGGTGGTCAGCGTCGCGTGCGGGACGTACGGCAGCAGGCACGCGCGCAGCACCTCGGGCGGCTCCACCGGGTCGTGCTCCCCGGTCAGCACCGCCACCGGGACCTCGATGCCGCGCACGACCCCGGTGATGTCCTGGGCGATCCCGCGCAGCGGCCACTCCTCCCGGGCCGCGGCCCCCGCGGCGAGGCTGTCGCGGACCACCGCGGCGCGCACGGCCTCCGGCAGCGGCAGCGCGGTGAGGACGTGGTCGAGGGCGTGCCGGACCGTCTCCGGCGAGTCGTACGCGTGGGACAGGCCCTGCCGGTACGCCTCGGTGACCGTGGCGGGCGGCCGCGGCGGAGCGGGAGCGACGAGCACCAGACCGGCCAGTCCGGCGGGCCGGCGGCCCGCGAGCAGCTGGGCCACCTTGCCGCCCATCGAGTGGCCGACGAGGACGAACGGTCCCGGCACGCACGCCTCGACCACCCGGGCGAGATCCTCCGCGAGCTGGTCGAGGTGGTACGGCCCGGGCAGCGCCCGTGCCGTACCCCAGCCGCGCTGATCGAAGCGGACCGTGGCCTGCCCGGCCGGCAGGCGCTCGATCACCGCGTCCCAGGTGCCGGCGGACCCGCCCCAGTAGTGGGCGAACACCAGCGCCGGCCCCTGCCGTCCTCCTCCGATCCGCACGTCCAGGCTGCCGCCCGCCAGGGGAAGCGGCCTTGTGGTTTCCGTCATCACTGTGCCTTTCCGTCCGCCGTACGGGGACCGCCGCCGTGCCGCGGCACACCCGCATCGGTAGCCTTGCGCCCGCTAGAACGGGCAGGACGACCGTAGGCGGGACGCCCGCCCGGCCACGGTGAAAAGGGGCGCAGCGATTGTGGAAAACGGACACCAGGCCGTACGGCAGCTGCGCTACGCTCCGGCCGTCGGCTCGCCGTACGGCGTGGAGGTCCTCGACTTCGCCGGGCTGCGTGCCATGGACACCGCCCGCCGTCGAGTGCTCCCGCAACGCCCGGACTTCCACGTCTTCGCCCTCGTCGGCTCCGGTGCCGGCGCCCACGAGGCGGACTTCCAGGGGCACCGCCTGGAGGAGGGCAGCGCGGTGTGGATCCGGCCGGGCACGGTGCACCGCTGGAGCGACATCGACGGCTGCGACGGCCCCCTGATCCTCTTCCGGACCGGCTTCCTGCCAGGCTTCACGACGGCGGAGACCGCCGCACCGGCGTGCTGGCACCTCGACCGCCGGCGACTGGACCTCGCCCTGCTCGCGGCCGAGCACCTCCGGCGCGAGCACGACGCGGCCTCCCGCACACCCGCCCTGGCATCGCCCGTGCTGCTCTCCCACCTCCTCGCGGCGCTGCTGCTGCGCGCACTGCCCGCGGCGGCGGACCCGGTCGCGGCACCACCGGCCGGCGACCGGCAGACGGCCGTCTTCCGCGCCTACCGGGACGCCGTCGAGGAGCACTTCACCACCCGGCACCACGTGGCCGACCACGCCCGCGCGCTCGGCTACGACCCGCGCACCCTCACCCGGGCCACCCGTGCCGTCACCGGCACCGGCGCCAAGGCCTTCCTCGACCAGCGCATCCTGCTGGAGGCCAAGCGGCTGCTCGCGCACACCGACCTCCCGGTCGGCGGTTGCGCCCGGCGCCTCGGCTTCCGGGACGTCGGCAACTTCACCACCTTCTTCCGCCGCCAGACCGGGGTGCCCCCCGCCGCCTGGCGGTCGGTCCACGGCGCGGCCGGCCCCGGGGCCGGTGTCCCGACCGCACGGTGAACAGCGCTCCGCCCGGCGGCCCCCAACGGCAGCCGGTCAGGACCGGCCGGCCAGGGCGGGAATCGTCCGGACGGCCCCGGACCGGGCGGGGACCGGGGATGCCACCCGGACCTCGGCCAGGGCGGACAGTTCCCGCAGTCCGGCGGGCAGGCACGGCGGGGCGGTGTCCTCGCAGTGGTGTGTGAGGACACCGATCCGGGAGGAGGAGACCTCGGCGATCACCAGCGCTACGGCCTGGAGGCCCACCGCACGGGCATCTGCAGGGAGGCCTACCAGCAGGTCACGTCAGCTCGGCGACGCCCAGTTCCAGTTCCCCGATGACCTCGTCGCCGGTCATCTCGCCGGTCGGTCGGAAGCCGAGCCGGCGGTAGAACGGTTCCGGGCCGTTGTCAGCGATGTGCCAGGACGTCGTGAGTCGACTCCAGCCGCGCCGCCGGACCTCCTCGGCGACCTGCTCAACGGCGAAGCGGCCGATCCCTCGGCCCTGTTGGCCGGCGGCCACGTTCAGTCGCCACAGACCGGCGCGGGTGACACCGGGCGGGTCGGCATCGAACGGTACCCCGAAGAACGCCATCACGAAGCCGACGATCTCCCCGCCGTCGAGTATCAGCCGGGGCCAGGCCGTGTCCCCGAACGCGTACGCCAGGGCGAGGGAATGCGCGACCGGTTGCACCAATTCCTGCTGGTCAGGACGTACGGACAGTCGAAGGGCGTCCTCCACGTTGTCGGTGGTGATCTCCGCGAGACGGAATGTTGAGGTCATTGCGGCACCCTATCCGTCGATCTGCGGTCTGACCTGCGGTTTTCTGTTGCCGGACGGCGGAGTGCGGGTAGGGGCTGCGGGTGTGACGGCTGGTGAGGTCACGTGTTCAGGACTCATGCGTCCAGGAGCAGCCGCCATGCTCCGGCTCAGCGCCTGAGAACGCATCAGCCCTGGCCCTGGCCCCGGTGCGGGCGCGTCGGCCCCGGCCGGCCGGCGCCTCACGGCCGAGGCCGGCGATCGCGCAGAATGGGCGGTCGTGGAGGAGAGGGAGTCGGTCGTGGGTATCGAGAGCCGCCCGGTGACGCTGAAGATGATCGC
Source organism: Kitasatospora sp. NPDC001539 (assembly GCF_040298565.1). Lineage (NCBI taxonomy): Bacteria > Bacillati > Actinomycetota > Actinomycetes > Kitasatosporales > Streptomycetaceae > Kitasatospora > Kitasatospora sp. NPDC001539. Next base: position 5,046 of record NZ_JBEPAK010000294.1, read on the forward strand.
CGACCAGCTGGGGCTGGACGTGTCCACCGTCTCCCGGGTCCTGAACGGACGCGACGACGACGGACGGCGTGCCGCCTCGGGGCCGACGGCCCACCGCGTGCGGGAACTGGCTGCGCAGCTGGGCTACCGCCGGGACCCGGCCGCCGTGAGCCTGCGCACCCGGCGCAGCAACCTGATCGGGGTGGTGTTCGCGCGGCTGTCCGAGGTCGTCGTCGCGACCGTCTACGAGGGCATCGAGGAGGAGGCGGCCCGGCACGGGCTCGCCGCCTTCGTCACCAACACCCAGGACGATCCGGTCCGCCAGCGCGAGCGGATCGCGATGGTCCTCGGCAGGCGGGTGGACGGCATCGTCATCGGCGACGCCCACCTGGACGGCGCCGCCCTGGCGGACCCGGCCCTGCGGCGCACGCCCCACATCCTGGTCAACCGCCGCACCGAGGGCGACACACCTGCCGTCACCTGCGACGACTACCTGGGCGGGCGCCTGGTGGCCGAGCACTTCCTGGCCCTGGGCCACACCCGGGTCGGCTGCGTCGCGGGGGAACCGTTCGCCAGCACCGGCACCGACCGCACGGCCGGGTTCGTGGACCGGTACGCCGAGGCGGGGCTCCCGGTGCCGCCGGGACTGGTGCGGCACTGCGGCTTCGACACCGCGGGCGGCCGTGCGGCGGCGACCGCCCTGCTGACCGCGGGCTCCCGACCCACCGCCCTGTTCGCCGTCAACGACCTGGCGGCCATCGGGGTCCTCGGCGCGGCCCGGGACCTCGGCCTGCGCGCGGGACGGGACCTCGCGCTGGCGGGGTTCAACGACACCCCGGTCGCCGCCGAACTGCCGGTCGCGCTCACCACGGTGCGGTCACCGATGGCGGAGCAGGGCCGGGTTGCCGTCCGGCAGCTGCTGCGCCGGATCGAGGGCGGGCGGGCCCGGTCTCGGCGGCTGCTGCCCGAGTTGGTGGTGCGCGCCTCGAGCGGCTCTCCCGTCGCGCCGTCACTCCTGTGACTCGGTGCCGTCCTCGGGCGCCCCCGGACGGCGGGACGACACGGTCGCCGGTGGGACGGCAGCGGAGCCGGTGGTGTCGGACCCGGCCCCTATCCTCGTCGGCATGGCCGTTCAGCGCATGGACAACATCGGTATCGTCGTCGACGACCTCGACGCCGCCATCGCCTTCTTCACCGAACTCGGCATGGAGCTGGAGGGCCGGACGAAGGTCGAGGGGCGCTCGGCGGGAAGCGTCGTCGGGTTTGACGACCTGCGGAGCGAGATCGCGATGATGCGGGTCCCGGACGCCCCGGGCCGGATCGAACTGTCGAAGTACCACAGCCCCAGGGCGATCACCCCGGAGCCGGAGGTCACTCCGGTGAACACGCTGGGCCTGCACCGCATCATGTTCGCCGTCGACGACCTCGAGGACACCCTCGCCCGGCTCCGCCCCCACGGCGCCGAACTCGTCGGAGAGGTGACGCGCTACGAGGACAGTTACCTGCTCTGCTACCTCCGGGGGCCGAGCGGGATCGTCCTCGCGCTGGCCGAGCAGCTGAGCTGAGCCCCGCGGAGTCGGCTGAGCCCGCTGAACCGGGCACTCGACCGGGCGGTCCCGGCACCCGGGGGTGGCGACCTCCGCCGAACGGAGGGTGACGGATCGGCCCGGACCCGGTCGCGTACTGTGGTCACAGCCGAGGAGGGGACTGGCAGTGGGAACCGACAGCGCCGGGACGGAGCAGCGCCTGCCCGTGATGGCCGACGTGGCGAAGCTGGCGGGCGTGTCGCACCAGACGGTGTCCCGGGTGCTCAACGGCGCGCCGCACGTGCGTCCGGACACCCGGGACCGGGTGCTGGCCGCCATCCGGGAGCTGGACTACCGGCCCAACTCCGCCGCCCGCGCGCTCGTCACCCGCCGCTCCCAGACCCTCGGCGTGGTGAGCTTCGACTCGACCCTCTACGGCCCCGCCGCGATGCTGGACGGCATCGAGCGCGCCGCGCGCAGCGCCGGGTACTTCGTCAGCGTGACCAGCCTCCGTTCGCTGGACGGCCGTTCCGTCCAGGAGGCCGTCGACCGGCTGCGCGACCAGGCGGTCGAGGGCGTCGTGGTGATCGCTCCGCAGACCTCGGCCGTCAGCGCGGTGGCCCGGCTCTCCAGCTCGGTGCCGGTGGTCGCGGTCGGATCGGGGGACCAGGCCCGGGTGCCGATGGTGTCGGTGGGCAACCGCTTCGGTGCCGGAGAGGCCACCGGGCACCTGCTCGACCTGGGCCACCGCACCGTGCACCACCTGGCGGGGCCGGCCAACTGGCTGGAGAGCCAGGACCGCGAGGAGGGGTGGCGCCGCACCCTGGAGGCCGCCGGAGCGCCGGTGCCGGACGTGGAGCGCGGCGACTGGAGTGCCCGATCGGGCTACCAGGCGGGGCTGCGGATCGCACAACTACCCGATGTCACAGCCGTGTTCTGCGCCAATGACCACATGGCGCTGGGACTGCTGCGCGCCCTGCACGAGGCCGGCCGGTCCGTCCCGGAGGAGATCAGCGTGGTCGGCTTCGACGACATCCCGGAGGCCGCCTACTTCACCCCGCCGCTGACCACCGTGCGGCAGGACTTCGGCGAGCTGGGCCGCAAGGCGCTGGAACTGCTGGTCGAGGAGCTGGAGGGCGGGGCGGTCCCGCACGCCCGGGTGGAGATCGCCCCGGAGATGGTGCTGCGGCGCAGCGCGGGCCCCGCCGTCCGGCGCTGAAGGCGTCACGGGCCGACGGGCCGTCCCCCAGGGGCTGGCGGGTCGCCCCATCCGCCCGGCGCCGGGTTCGCTCCGCCCGGCGGCGGAACCCTCCGCCCGGCGGGGGCTCCGCC
>NZ_JBEPAK010000295.1:0-7864 GCF_040298565.1 Kitasatospora sp. NPDC001539
GGTGATCTGTACCGGCGCGGCGTCACGGCCCTGCACGCGACCGGGTCCAGCTCGTTCACCACCACGATGCGTCGGACGGCCGGGGCGCGGAAGAAGCAGGTGCAGGAGCTGTTCAAGTATTTCAACAGCTTCATGACTGCGGAGCGCAACGGCTTGGACGTGCTGATCTGCGACGAGGCCCACCGGATCCGGGAGACGTCGGCGAACCGCTACACCCGGGCCGCGCAGCGCACCGGCAAGCCCCAGATCGACGAACTGATCGACGCAGCCCGAGTACCGGTGTTCCTGCTGGACGAACACCAGGTCGTCCGGCCGGGCGAGATGGGGACGGTGGCTCAGATCCGGGCGGCCGCCGCGCTAAAGGGCCTGGACTGCCAGGTGGTCGAGCTGGACAGCCAGTTCCGCTGCGGCGGCAGCGACGCCTACCTGCACTGGGTGGTGCGTCTGCTGGGCCTCGAGCCCGGTGGCCCCGTCGGTTGGGAGCCCGACGGCAAGGTCGCCCTGGAGGTCGTGGACAGTCCCCAGGAGTTGGAGGCCTTCCTCGAAGCCCGGCGCGCCGAGGGGTACGGCGCCCGGATGTCGGCCGGGTACTGCTGGAAGTGGACCACGAAGGTCGCCCCGGGGGACCCGCTCCCCCTCGACGTGCACATCGGTGACTGGGCCCGGCCGTGGAACGTGTACGGCGACCGCTCGATCGCCGGAGCCCCGCCCGCCGCGCTGTGGGCCACCGACCCGGCCGGCTTCGGCCAGGTCGGGTGCGTGTACACCGCCCAGGGCTTCGAGTACGACTGGAGCGGCGTCATCCTCGGGCCGGACCTCGTCTGGCGCACCGACCGCTGGGTCACCGACCGGACGGCGTCCAAGGACCCCGTCTTCCGCAAGTCCACCACCGACGCCGACATCGACCGTTTGATCCGCAACACCTACAAGGTGCTGCTGACGCGAGGGATGATCGGAACGGTCGTGTACTCGACGGACCCGGAGACGCGCACCAGGTTGCGGGAGCTGGTCACCGGGCAGCAGGCAGGACGGATCGCGGTGGAGCAGAGCCGCGGCCGATGACCAATCGCTGATTCCAGGCGAGGCACACGGTGCCGTCCAGTCTGCACGGTCGGTAACAGAGTCAGCTGGCGCACGGTCGCCAATGGCTCGGCGACCGTGCAGCCTCTGTCATCCGGCATGCGCCGGGGTCAGCGGCTCCCTAGCCTCGCTTCGGAAGACTTGTTCGGCGTGCCACAGCCGGTGCCGGCCCGCGACCGGGGGAGCCCCTGTGCTGTCGTCCGGGTTGCCGAAAGCAGCGTTGAGGAGCACGAACCCTCCGAGTCTTATAAGAATCGCACCACACATGCGGGCGAGTCTTTATGAGAGTAGCGCGTGACACTAACTCAAGTGACCTGGAGGGACCGGCTGTTGTCGCACGAGACGAACCAGGCCAGCTTGTCTGCTCAGTTGTCGAAGCGTCAGCCGAGACGGTCCACGCTTCGGCAGCGGTGGTCACCTCGGGACTCCCTGGGCCCGACGGCGGCCAGGTCCCTGGCTTACTCGAGGCTCGGTAGATGAACGGCGCCAACGTCGAACGGTTGCGACATCCGGGACCGCGCCGGGAAGGCCATGGAGGGCTGGCGCTTCCGTTCAGCGACTTCCGCGCTTGGATCTGGACGTCGTGAACTGGACTGGGACGGTCCACCCTCGGTCACCCTTGCGGGCGGGACACGCTCTGTCGTAGCAACGCCAGTACCAGCCGGCCTTGCCTCGCCTGAGGTCGAGCTGGTCTCCCTGGCAGCCGGCGCATCTCGGAGGGCGGGCGAAGTCCTCGGCGTGCTCGTGCTCAAGGATCTTGCGGGCGAAGTGGGCGCCTCGCACGGTCAGCATGATCTCGCGGGAGTGGCTCTGAGACAGGGCGTTCAGGCTGCCGAGGAGCACGGTCTGCTCGTCGATGACGACGATCTTCTGGTGCATGACATTGACGGAGATCACCGAGGGGGTGACGGCCTTGAGTTCGTCGAGGTACTCGGTAAACCTCTGTTGGTTCTGGTCGCTCTGGTCCCGGACGAATACGGTGACCTGCACGCCGCGTCGTACGGCGTCCTCCAGGGCGGGGAGAAGGCTCCGTACGCGTTTTGCGACCCATGGGGTCCAGATCCAGAGGGAGTGCTTGGCTTCGGCGAGGCGGTCGGCGAAGGTCTTGTAGAAGGCGACCTCGTCCTGGACGTCAGCGATTTCGACGTGCCGGCTGAGGATGTCCGCGAGGCGGGCACCGACCGGGCCGAGCCCGGGCGCCTCGGCTGCGAGTGGGGTGACGAGGCTGGTGGCTCGGATGGTGCGGACCGCGCCTGCCTCGACGAGCCCTCGGACAGCGCCGAGGGCTGTGTCGTGGGGTGCGGCCAGGATGCGGCTGCGGCTGCCGATGAGGTACAGGCGGTTCTGCACGCGGGTGGTGGCGACGTTGAACAGGCGGACGCCGTTGTTGGCCCAGTCTCCGCTGCCTGGGCGGCGTGAGGCCTGGGCCATCCACATGCCGCGGCTGTGTTGCTCCTCGACGAGGTCGAAGATGACGACGGGGAATTCGCGGCCTTGGAAGCGGTGGGCGGTGCCGACTTCGGCGAGGAGCCCGGAGTCGCCTTCGATGTCCCTCAGGGCTGCGAGTGTGGCTTCCGCTTGTGCCCCGTAGGGGGTGACGATGCCGGTGGTGTCTCCGTCGGCGCGGTGGAGTTCCACGAGGGTGCGGGCGAGGAGGAGGCCGGCAGGCCACCATCCGCTGGAGGGGCCGAGGCGGTGGATCTGCGCGAGGCCTCCGAGTCCGTCGGTGTCGACGATGACGATTTCCGCGTCGTCGGGTGTCTTGGCGCGTGCTCGGGCGTGGACGGTGGGACCGCCAGTGAGTAGGCCGTCGTAGGCGATGGTGTTGGCCAGGCGCATGACGTCCGGGCCGAAGCGATGCTGGACGTCGAGGCTGATGCATCCGGGGTTGGCGCGGGCGGCGGCCGGGGTACCGATGCGGCAGTGCTCGAACACTTCGGTGAGGAGCCAGCGTCGGATGTCGGAGCGTTGGCTGCCTTTCAGGGCTTCGGGGAGCACGGGGCCGAGCTGCATGAAGTCACCGAGGAGAACCGCAGTGGTCTTGGCCTTGGCAACGGCGAGGAGGACTTCGGGCAAGGTGGCGGCGCCGACCTCGTCGACGAGGACGACGTCGTAGGGGCCTTCGAAGACGGTCGGGTTGGTGCGGAACCTGGCGAGGGTGGTGGCGACGAGGCGGGCCTCACGGATGATCTGGCCTTGCGCGTCGCGGGCCAGGCGTTCGTACTGCTCGTGAAGTTCGCGGTGCTGCTTGATCAGCAAGGGATGGCGGGTGGCGTCGGCGGCGACCTGGGGCCTCAGGGCCTGGGCTTCGCGGTGGGTGGCCGGGTGTCCTCGGCGTTCGGCCTTCTTGACGTCCTCGGATGCGGCGAGGGTCAGGCGCAGTTGTTCGTCGAGGTGGACGATCCGGGCGGCCGCGTCCCCCTCTGCGTCACGCGTCTGGCGCAGCGCGTTGTCGGCCTGGTGCAGCTCGGTGTCGATGGCGGCCAGGTCGTCCCGGGTGAGCGGGATCTGCCGACTGAGCCGACTGACGGTGGCGTGGGTCTGGAGGCGGTGGCGGTCGGCGAGGGCGCGGGCTTGCCGGGCTTTGTCGAAGGTGCCTTGGTGGCGTGCGAGGGTGGCGTCGCGATGCTTCTCGGCGGCGGCGATGGCGGAGCGTGCCGCGAGTTTGGCCAGGCCCTTCTTGGCTTCGAGGTCGTCGAGGACCTGCTGTGCGTCGGCCAGTTCCTGGTGTGCGAGGAGTGCGCGGGCTTCAGCGCTGGTGGCGGCCGCTTCGACGTCGGCGGCTTCGGCTTCCAGCGCGTCGATTTCAGCCCAGGCGGCGCGGTGTCCGGCGGCGTTGTCGTGCTGGTGCCGAGCCTGTTCGGCTCGGTCCTCGGCCTGCGCGAGGAGTGGCTGCAGGTCGCGGTGCTGATCGGAGCACGCGGCGAGTTGCGCGGTGAGGTGCTCCACCGCGAGGGCAGGGTCGTCCAGGCGTCGGCGCTGCCGGGTGTAGTGATCGGCGTCGAAGTCGGCGAGGCGCGTGATGAGCGCTGCGAGGTGTCGGGCCCGCTGCTGCTGGGCACTGAGTTCGGCGGCGACGGCTTCGCGCTGCCCGTCGATGGCGGTGAGCTTTGCTCGCACCATGAGGGGCAGGCAGACCTGAGGGTCGTCGGCGATCTGCTTCAGGTGGGGTGGGCCAACTCGGACGAGTTGCCCGGGAGAGTGGCGCTGTTCCTTCACGACGCCGAGGAGAGCGTTGTCGACGGCGATGTTCGTCGCCGACACCAGGAGCACGCGTTTCCCGGCGGCGATCAGGTCGCTGATGGCGCGCTTGAGGACCGAGGTCTTGCCCGTACCGGGCGGCCCCCAGACGAGCCACAGGCCTGTGCCGACGCAGGCGCGGTAGGCGAGGTCCTGGGCCGGCAGGAGGCTGCCTGCGGGCAACCCGTGCGATGAGAGCTGCCCGCCGGGTTCACCGCGGGCGAGCAGCCCAGCCAGGCCGTCATCGGTGACGCCGGCGATACCGTCACGCAGGGACTTGATGAGGAACGTCGCAGGTTGCTGGTGGAGCCACAGGCACGGGTCTTCGAGGTCGGCGAAGTCAGGCACTCGGATACGCAGGACGGTGCCGTCGTGGGTGACGTCCAGGACGGGGTAGCCGCCCTCGACCGTGTTCTCGTCCGGTCCTGCGAGACGGAGGCTTTCGGCCTGAAGCTGGTCGGCGTTGATGGTGAGGCCACGGATATCGACGGCGTACTCGCCAGTGCCGGCAGCGACGGCGCGGCCCAGAACCCGCCAGTAGGGCTTTCGGCCTGCGCCGCCCTCCATGGCGAGCCAGGAATCGAGCGCCGTCACCGTTTCCTCGCGCCAGCCCACAGTCCCCCCAGAGCGTGTCCCCGATCGCCTATGTCCTACCACCGAGGACGGTTCGTCGTAGGAGCATCGCGAAGATTCGAGGCCCTACGTCCTGCGGGCGAGACCAAGCGCGTGTCGGAGCGCAACGGCCTGGTGGCCGCCAACCCGGCCCGCCACCTGGATCTACCGCAGGCGCCTCGACCGCACCCGGTGGTCTGGACCGACAACAGGGTCGCGGAGTCGAAGCGGACGGGCGAGCGCCCGCCTGTTGCCGTGTGGACGCCCGTCCAGAACCCAACCCACCAAGCAGGCCGAGATCCACGAGGTCTACGCCCGACTGGTGGTCCGCCTGGCCCTGCGCGCGTGGACAAGGCGTTCACCGCCACCCCGGCCTCGTTCGTGGAGACCGTCATCCTCAACGGCCGCGTCGCCACCACCGATCGGGCGACCGTACGGGCATGCGTCGTCAGCGTCGCCGCCGAGCGCAGGAACTTCGCCGACTTGGTCCTGGACGAGCCCAGGCCCGACCCGCAGTGCCTCCACCGCCTCGGCGCCATCGTCTCCAAGCACCCCCACGACCTGGAACCGGTCACGCCCGTCGTCGCGGCCGACCTGTCCCGCTACCGCATCATCACCGACACCGCCGTAGTCGCCACCCTGGACAGCCCACCCGACCTGCTCCAGATGAATCCCTACGGCTTCGAACGCCTGGTGCGCCAGCTCTTCGAAGCCATGAGCTACGAGGTTTGGGGCACCCAGGGCTCCCGCGACCACGGTGGGGACGCCGTCGCAACCTTGGCCGACCCGACCGGATCCACCATTTTCGCCGTTCAGGCCAAACGCTCCAAGAACGTCCCGCCGCAACGGCCGCCTCCGCCTGATCGACCGCCGCAACCTCAAGGCCCCTGCTCGCCGAGCACCCGAACATCGACGCCCTGATCGGACTGCGGAAGGTCCCCCCAAGCTGGCCGGCCACCGACCTCGTGTAGCGCGAACGCCGGGCCGCTGCACCGACTTGCGGCGGCTCTGCGGTCACCAGCTGCGGTCCCTGACTGGTCCCCAGCACGATCGCAAAGCGGCGGCGCCACAGTCGCCCACCACCTGCCGCACCATCAGCAAAAAGGCCGCTGACCTGGGATTTCTCCCGGCCAACGGCCTTCCGACATCACTGTCGGGACGACAGGATTTGAACCTGCGACCCCTTGACCCCCAGTCAAGTGCGCTACCAAGCTGCGCCACGTCCCGTGGTCTCGTGCCGTGCGGCGGGGCCTGGGGGGCTCTGCCGGGCGGCTTCTCGACCTTGTCTCCGGTTGTCCCGGCGACGTGGAAAACAATACAGCACGTCGGGGGGTGCTCGCTGCCAGGTTCGGGGGTGGGGTGGGTCAGGGGGTCGGGTGGCGGGCGTCGTAGGTGAGGAAGGCGGGGCGGCGGGCGGCGAGGAGGAGGACGGCGGCGACGCAGGCGAGGCCGCCGGTGATCACGGAGGTGGCGGGGTTGGTGAGGGCGGCGACGGCGCCGGACTCGAAGTCGCCGAGGCGGGGGCCGCCGGCGACGACGACGGTGAAGATGCCCTGGAGGCGGCCGCGCATCTCGTCCGGGGCTGCGACCTGCATCATCGTGTTGCGGAAGATCATGCTGACGGTGTCCGCGCAGCCGGCCACCGCGAGCAGCAGGAGGCCGAGCCAGAGGTTGTGGAGGGCGCCGAAGGCGGCGATGGCGAGGCCCCAGGCGGAGACCGCGGCGAGGACGGCGGCGCCCTGGCGGTGGACCCGGTTGACCCAGCCGGAGAAGAGGGCGCCGAGCAGGGCGCCGACGGCGGGGGCGGCGACCAGCAGGCCGACGGTGCGGGCGTCGCCGCCGTAGAAGGTGACGGCGATGGCCGGGAAGAGGGATCGGGGCAGCCCGAAGATCATCGCGGCCAGGTCGGCGAGGAAGCTGGTGCGCAGGTTGGGCTGCTCGCGCAGGAAGCGCAGTCCGTCCAGGACGGAGGCGCGGCCCTTGCGTTCGCCGAGCGGCCGCATGGCGGGCAGGCGCCACATCGCGTAGAGGGTGCCGGCGAAGGCGGCGGTGTCGACCAGGTAGGCGGCCTGGGCCCCGAAGGCGCCGATCAGGACGCCGCCGAGCATCGGGCCGACGGTGAGGCCGAGGTTCATGCTGACGGTGGCCAGGGCGTTGGCCGCCGGGAGCTGGTGGCTGGGGACCAGCCGGGGGATCATCGCCGAGCGGGCGGGTGAGCTGAGGGCGAAGAACCCGGCTTGGGCGGCGACGGCGGCGTAGAGGATGGCGACCAGGCCGAGTCCGGCGAGGGCTTGGACGGCGAGGACGGCGGAGACCACGGCGAGTCCGGCCGAGCCGATCAGGCCCAGCTTGCGCCGGTCCACGGTGTCGGCGATCGCGCCGCCGTACAGGCCGAAGGCGACCAGCGGGACGAAGGAGAACAGGCCCACCAGGCCGGTCGCGAAGGCGGAGCCGGTCATGTCGTAGATCTGGACGGAGACGGCCACGGCCGTCATCTGCTGGCCGATGGAGGAGACCACCTGCCCGAGCCAGACCCGGCGGTAGTCGGGGTTCTCGCGCAGCGGGCTGAGGTCGGCGAAGGCGCGTCGGTACCAGGGAACGGGCCCCGCGCCGACCTCGGGGAGCGGTCCGACGGCCGGAACGGGATCGGAGGGCGCCGAGGGCGCGGAAGGCTCGGAGGGCGCGGAGGACGCCCGGGGCGGAGTGGCGTCGGTGGCCGGATTGGCAGGATGATTGGTCGACACAGCCCTCCATGATCCGCCCCGCCCCTCGCCCGTTCCACACCGGGGTTGCCTCCGGCGGGCCCGCCCCCGGCGGAACCGGAGCCGGTCTAACGGCAATGCTGGTGACTTTAGGTCGTGTCGCGCGGGGTGACGGTTGGTGTTGCTGGTTGTGGTGGTGGCCAGTTGTGGTGCTGGGCGCGCTTGAGGGG
>NZ_JBEPAK010000296.1:0-7697 GCF_040298565.1 Kitasatospora sp. NPDC001539
TTCGACTGCACCAGGCCGGGCCCGGGCGCCCCGCTCTCCCCCGTCATCTTCAGGATGCGGATCTTGCCGTAGTCCTCGCCCGGATCCGCGTCCACTCCGGAGCCCGTCCGCCCGTCGCCCGGTACCGCCGTCCGTCACCGGTTCACCGTCCCCGCGCCGGGCGCCCGTTCCCGGGCCGGTGCCGTCCCCGTCCCGGGCGCCGCTCCGGGCACCGGCGCCCGCAGTCCGCCGGGGACGGCCAGGTGCGCCGCGAGGCCCCGCCGCCCCCGTCGCATCATCACCGCGTGGTTGGCCCGGAACAGCGGGTGCAGCGGCAGGGCGAGGCGCCGCAGCAGGGCCTTGCGGGGGCGGGCCTCCTCCTCGAACAGCACCCGGCACCCCGCACCGCCCGGCCCGTCCTGCCCGCCCTGCCCGTCCGAACCGTCCGAACCGTCCGAACCGTCCGGCCCGAGCGGCCCGAGCGGCGTGACCGTGAACCGCGACCAGCCCTCGAGGTCGCCCCGCATCGCCGCCTCCAGCACCCCGGTGCCCGGGTCCCGCCGGGTCGCCTCCAGCCGGATCACCAGCCGGTACGGCAGCAGCGCGCGCACCACCACGTCGCCGGAGTCCTCGTCGGCCCGCCGGACCTCACGGATCTCCGGCCACCACAGCGGGTAGCCCGGTACGTCCGCCAGCGCCGCGTACACCGCCGGCGCCGGTACGGGGAGGCGCCACACGCCCCGGAAACGGTAGTGGTTGGGGTCCACGCGCCCACCCTAGCCCCGCACCGGCGCGGCCCCGCGGCCCTCCTGCGGACCCGGCCCCGCGGCGCTTCCTGCCGACCCGGCCGCCGAGCCCGTGGGAAGGGCGCACTCCGCTTGCACCCGTTCGGGGTGCGGGGGAGGATCTTCCGTGCTTGTAGTCTCATCAGTCACGGCAGCATCCCCGGACGCTGCACCCCCGGAACCGGAGTGAAGGAGTCACAGGCATGCGGCGACCGAGCTGGGTACCGGAGGGTACGGACCTGGACAAACCGAACGCCGCACGGGTCTACGACTACTACCTGGGGGGCTCGCACAACTTCGAGGTCGACCGGGAGATGGCCCGCAAGGCGATCGCCATGTGGCCCGAGCTGCCCCAGATCATGCGCTCCAACCGGGCCTTCCTGCGCCGCGCGGTGACCTTCCTCGCCGAGCAGGGCGTCACCCGCTTCCTGGACATCGGCTCCGGCATCCCCACCTTCGGCGCGGTGCACGAGATCGCCCGCGCGATCCGGCCCGAGGCCCGGGTCGTCTACGTGGACCGCGACCCGGTCGCCGTCGCGCACAGCCGCCTGCTGATGCAGGACGACCCGGCCAGCGCCGTCGTCCGGGCCGACCTGCGCGACGTCGAGGACCTGCTGGGCCACCCCGAGGTCACCGAACTGCTCTCCGCCGGCGAGCCGGTCGCCGTGCTGCTGGTGGCCGTCGCCCACTTCGTCACCGACGACGAGGATCCGTGGAAGCTGATCCGGGTGATCCGCGACGCGCTTCCCGCCGGCAGCGCGCTGGTCCTCTCCCACGCCTCCCTGGAGGCCCGCCCGGACCAGGCCGAGGACCACCAGAAGCTGTACCGGATGACGCCGACCCCGCTGACCATGCGCACCCGCGAGCAGGTCACCGCGATGTTCGACGGCTTCGAGCTGGTCGAGCCGGGCGTCGTGCCGCTGCCGCAGTGGCGCCCGGACCAGCCGCACACCGTCGGCGAGCATCCCGAGCGGATCGCCGGGATGGCGGGCGTGGGGTTCCGCTCTTGAGCGGTCGCGACGGGCGCTCGAGCGGTCGCGACGGGCGGCCGACCGGCGCGAGATCCCACCTCGGCGGAGCGGGCGCCGGTGTGTCGGCCCGTACGCCGGGGCCGGCCCGTACCTCCGGGGCGGGCCGACGCGGCACCCGAGCGGCCGGATGCGGCACCGGGGCGGGCCGATGCGGCACCGGGGCGGCCGGATGAGCGGCAGCACCCGGCCCAGCGGCAGCGCCGAGCGGTTCCACGAGGACTGGTCGCGCCTGCTCTCCGCCGACCACGGCATCGCCGTGCACCCCGGCCTGCTCGGCCGGGTGGTCGCGCGCACCGCCGCGCTGCTCCACCGCGCCCAGCAGGACGACCCGTTCGAGCCCCGGCTGGCCGCCCGGGCCGCCGCCGAACTGGTCGACGCCCACTTCACCGACCCGCTCCTGCTGGCCCGGGCGGTCGAACTGCTCCACGTCCAGCCGGTCCCCGACGACCGCGGCCCCGCCCTCACCGGCGCCTTCGCGGCCGGTTGGGCCAACGCCCTGCGCGAGCGCACCCTGCGCGAGCAGGAGGCCATCCGCACCGCCGCCGACGTCGCCCGCAAGGAGGCGGAGCGCGCCCTGCGCGCCTCCGAGGCCCGGTTCCGCGCCCTGTTCGAGAGCGCCGCGATCGGCATCGGCATCGGCGACACCGACGGCAAGATCCTGGCCGTCAACAAGGCCCTCCAGGAGCTGTTCGGCGCCGGCCCGGCCGACATGGTCGGCGTGCGGGTCGGGGACCTCGTCCACCCCGAGGACGCCCCGGGCGTCTGGGAGGCCTACGAGGAGCTGATCAGCGGCAAGCGGGAGTACTTCCAGGTCGACAAGCCGTACTACCGCCAGGACGGCGAGGTGGTCTGGACCCACCTGACGGTCTCGTTGATCCGCGACGACGACGGCGTGCCGCAGTACCAGGTCGCGATGCTGGAGGACATCACCGACCGCTACCGGCTCCAGGAGCGGCTGCGCCACCAGGCCACCCACGACCCGCTGACCGGCCTGCCCAACCGTGCCGCCTTCTTCGAGCGGCTGGAGAAGCTCTTCGAGGACCCGGAACCGGGCGCCAGGTTCGGCCTCTGCTACGTCGACCTCGACGGCTTCAAGGTCGTCAACGACAGCCTCGGCCACGACATGGGCGACCAGCTGCTGGCGGCGGTCGCCACCCGGCTGAAGGCCGCCCTCACCCCGCTCGGCCACCTGGTGGCCCGGCTCGGCGGCGACGAGTTCGTCGTCCTGCTGGAGAACTGCCGCGGCGAGCAGGAGGCGGTCGCCGCCGCCAAGACCGTGCTCAAGGCGCTGGCCGGACCGGTGCTGATCGGCGACCACAAGCTCGCCGTCGGCGCCAGCGTCGGCGTGCTGGAGCGGCGGGTGTCCACCACCACCCCGGGCGCCGCCGTCCGGGCCGCCGACCTCACGCTCTACCGGGCCAAGGAGGCCGGCCGCGGCCGCTGGACGCTGTTCGACCCCAAGGAGAACGCCCGCGCGGTCAGCCGCTACGCGGTGTCGGTCCGGATGCCGGCCGCCCTGGACCGCGGCGAGTTCTTCATCGACTACCAGCCGCTGTACAAGCTCGCCGACGGCCGGATGGCCGCCGTCGAGGCGCTGGTGCGCTGGCGCCACCCGCAACTGGGCGTGCTCGGCCCCGACGAGTTCGTCACCACCGCCGAGGAGACCGGGCTGATCATGCCGCTCGGCCGCTGGGTGCTCGAGCAGGCCTGCGGCCAGGCCGCCGACTGGATCAAGCGGTACGGCGACGCCGCACCCCAGCTGAACGTCAACCTGGCGGTGCGGCAGGCGCGCAGCGCCGCGCTGGTCACCGACCTCGGGCGGATCCTCGACAGCACCGGGCTCGACCCGTCCCGGCTGCAACTGGAGATCACCGAGTCGACGGTGGTCGGCCCCGAGGACGAGGCGCTGCGCACCCTGCACGGACTGGTCGACCTGGGCGTCTCGCTGGCCGTGGACGACTTCGGCACTGGCTGGTCCAACCTCGCGTACCTCCGCGACCTCCCGGTGTCCGGCTTGAAGATCGCCGGCTCCTTCGTCGGTGACCTGCACGACCCGGCCAAGGACGGCGCCACGGGGTGGCGGATCGTCAGCGGCCTGGTGTCCATGGCCCACACGCTCGGCCTGACCGTCACCGCCGAGGGCGTGGAGACCCGCAAGGACGCCGAGCGGCTGCGCGCGATGGGCTGCGACTGGGCGCAGGGGTGGCACTTCGGCCGCCCGGTGCGGCCGGCCGAGATCGCCCGCCGGATCGTCGAGGAGCCCGCGGGGCGCCCGGTCGAGGGGTGACCGGGGCGGCTGACGGCCGGGCAGGTGACGGCCGGGCAGGTGACGGGTGGGGGTGCCGGCGCCGTCGGCCCTCCCGCGGTCAGCCCACCAGCTGGGAGAGCTCGATCGAGTGCCCCGTCCGCTCCACCTTCGCCGTCAGGTACCGGACGTTGCTCGCCGACAGGTGGACGCCGGTCGGCACCCGCCGTCGGACGGTGATGCCCAGGCGGGCGAGCTGGGCGGCCTTGTCCGGGTTGTTGCTGAGCAGGTCGATGCCGGTGGCGCCGAGGGTGCCGAGCATCTGGGCCGCCGCGGTGTAGTCCCTGCCGTCCTCGGGGAGGCCCAGCGCGGTGTTGGCGTCGTAGGTGTCCATGCCGGAGTCCTGGAGGGCGTACGCGTCGAGCTTGTTGTACAGCCCGATGCCCCGGCCCTCCTGGCGCAGGTAGAGCAGGTAGCCGCCGGCCTCGCTGATCCGCTCCACCGACTCGCGCAGCTGCGGGCCGCAGTCGCAGCGGTCGGAGCCGAAGACGTCGCCGGTCAGGCACTCGGAGTGCAGCCGCACCAGCGGCGTCCCGCCCCCGGGCACCGTGCCGAGGGCGAGCGCCAGGTGCTCCGCGCCGTCGGTGAGGCCGTGGAAGGTGAAGACCTCCGCCCCGGCGCGGTAGCCGTCGGGGAAGGTCAGCGGGATGCGCACCTGCGAGCGCACCGTGGCGGAGCCGGGCTGAGGCATGGACGGGCCTCCGTCGATCGGGTGGTGGAACGGGTCGGATCGCTCCGGATCCCGGTGGAACCGGGGGGATCCGGTTGGATCGGAAGTCGACCGTACTCGGTTGTTCCAATTTGAACAACTGAAGACCGCCGAGGCCCGACCCGGCCACGGAGGCGCACAACACCTCGCCCGCCCCGCCTGTTCCCGTGCGGCAGTCCAGCATGTGGAAGGGATGGACCCGAGCTGTGGACACTGCGAGACTTCCTCCCGTTCCCTGGGCACGGGAGCACCTCGCGCACGACCACCGACGACGACGGAAGGTCCTGATCGAATGCCAACCAGCCGTGCCACCGCCGACTCCCGCCCCACCTCCCGCCCGACCTCCCTCCCCGCCTCCCAGCCCCGGTTCGACGCCGAACAGCGCGCCGTCGAGGCCCTCTACGCGGACGTGGTCCGCCGCAACAAGGGGGAGGGCGAGTTCCACCAGGCCGTCCACGAGGTGCTGGAGACCCTGGCCCCGGTGCTCGCCCACCGCCCCGAACTCCTCGACGCGCGGATCATCGAGCGGATCTGCGAACCCGAGCGGCAGCTGATGTTCCGGGTGCCGTGGACGGACGACTCCGGCGACATCCACGTCAACCGCGGCTTCCGGGTGGAGTTCAGCAGCGCCCTCGGCCCGTACAAGGGCGGCCTGCGCTTCCACCCCTCGGTCAACCTCGGGATCGTCAAGTTCCTCGGCTTCGAGCAGATCTTCAAGAACGCGCTCACCGGCCTCGCGATCGGCGGCGGCAAGGGCGGCTCCGACTTCGACCCCAAGGGCCGGTCGGACGCCGAGGTCATGCGCTTCTGCCAGTCCTTCATGACGGAGCTGTACCGCCACCTCGGCGAGCACACCGACGTCCCGGCCGGTGACATCGGCGTCGGCGGCCGCGAAATCGGCTACCTGTTCGGCCAGTACAAGCGGATCACCAACCGCTACGAGGCCGGTGTGCTCACCGGCAAGGGCCTCGGCTGGGGCGGCGCGCAGGTCCGGACGGAGGCCACCGGCTACGGCTGCGTGCTGTTCACCGCCGAGATGCTGCGCAGCCGGGGCGAGAGCCTGGAAGGACGCCGGGTGGTCGTCTCCGGCTCCGGCAACGTGGCCCTCTACGCGATCGAGAAGGCGCAGCAGCTCGGCGCGACGGTGCTGACCTGCTCCGACTCCTCCGGGTACGTGGTGGACGAGAAGGGCATCGACCTCGACCTGCTCAAGGAGGTCAAGGAGGTCCGGCGGGGCCGGGTCTCCGACTACGCCGAACTGCGCGGCAGCCACGTGCGGTTCGCCGAGGGCCCCGGTGTGTGGAGCGTGCCCTGTGACGTCGCGCTGCCGTGCGCGACCCAGAACGAGCTGACCGAGGCGGACGCGCTCGCCCTGGTGCGCAACGGCGTCCTGGCGGTCGCCGAGGGGGCCAACATGCCGACCACCCCCGAGGCGGTGCGGGTGTTCCAGGAGTCCCGGGTGGCCTTCGGGCCGGGCAAGGCGGCGAACGCGGGCGGCGTCGCGACCAGCGCGCTGGAGATGCAGCAGAACGCCGCGCGCGACTCCTGGAGCTTCGAGCACACCGAGGAGCGACTGGCCGGGATCATGAAGCACATCCACGACTCCTGCTTCACCACCGCCGAGCGTTACGGGCACCCCGGCGACTACGTGGTGGGCGCGAACATCGCGGGCTTCGAGCTGGTGGCCGACGCGATGCTGGCCCAGGGCGTGGTCTGACCCCTCCGCCCGTCCTCCCGCCCCGCCCCCGCCCCCGTTCCCGCACCCGTTCCCCCGTCACCCGGCGACCGGCACCCGACCGCAGCGGGCACCGATCGTCGGGTGCGGCATAGTGGGGCCTTCCTACGGTGGGTGATCAGTGAGGAAGGGCGGGGGCGGAGTGCTGGAGCACCTCAACCGGGCGATGGAACGGATCGACCGGAACCTGGACCGCGAGATCGACGTGGCCGAACTGGCGCGGATCGCGATGACGTCGGAGTACCACTTCCGGCGGCTGTTCTCGCTGCTCGCCGGGATGCCGCTGTCGGAGTACGTCCGGCGCCGGCGGCTGACCGTCGCCGGCGCCGAGGTGCTCGACGGCGAGCGGACGCTGCTCGACATCGCGGTCCGGTACGGCTACACCTCGGGCGAGGCGTTCGCCCGGGCGTTCCGGGCCATGCACGGGGTCGGGCCGGGCGAGGCCCGGCGGGACGGTGCGGTGCTCACCTCCCAGCCCCGGATGTCCTTCCGGCTCATCGTGGAGGGAACAAGCAGCATGGAGTACCGCATCGTCGAGAAGCCGGAGTTCCGGGTCGTCGGCCGGAAGGCCCGGGTGCCCCTGATCTACCTGGGGGTCAACCCGCACATCGCCGAGTTCGTCAAGGGGCTCGGAGCGGACACCGTCGCGCGGATCGCCGCGCTGTCCGGGGAGGATCCGGCCGGCATCGTCGCGGTGACCGACGACTTCTCGCCCAACCGCGAGGAGGGGTCCGAACTCGACTACTGGCACGCGGTGGTGGCGCGCGAGGACGCGGACGTCCCGGAGGACCTGGAGGTCCTGCACGTCCCGGCCGGGACGTGGGCGGTGTTCACGAACAAGGGCACGTTCCCGCAGGCGCTGCAGCAGATGTGGGGGGACGTGGCGAGCCAGTGGTTCCCGTCCAACCCGTACGAGGCCCGGCCCGGCCCGGAGATCCTGCGGGCCCGCGCCATCGAGGGGACGGGCGATGGCGAGGCGGAGCTCTGGATCCCGGTGGCGAGGGCTTCGCGGGGCTGACGGCCGAGGGCGCGGGCCGGTGGTCGGGGGGGGCCGGCGCCCCCCCCCCCCCCCCCCCCCCAAGGGCCCCCGCCCCCCCGGTCGGGCCCCGACGGCCCCCCCCCCGCCCCCCCCCCCCCCCCCCGCCCGGCCGGC
>NZ_JBEPAK010000297.1:0-7693 GCF_040298565.1 Kitasatospora sp. NPDC001539
AGACGCTCACCCGCAGCGCCTTCGAGTCCAACTACCTGGCGTTCCACCGCGAGCTGCCCGAGATCGTCCAGGCGCCGACCTCGGTGCTGGCCGACCCTCGGTCTCCCCGATCGACACCCGCACGCCCTCCGGGAACGGCCGGACGATCACGCCGGCCTCGGCGCAGGCCACGGCGAAGTCCGCCGAGCGGTCGCCGAGCCACAGCCAGACGAAGTTGGCCTGCGAGTCCGGGATCTCCCAGCCCTGGGCGCGCAGCCCGGCCACCACCCGGTCGCGCTCGCCGACCAGCGCCTCCACCCGCTCCAGCAGCGCCTGCTCCGAGCGCAGCGAGGCGACGGCGGCGTCCTGGGCGAGCTGGCTGACGCCGAACGGGACGGCGGTCTTGCGCAGCGCGTTCGCCACCGGCTCGTGGGCGATCGCGAAGCCGACCCGCAGCCCCGCCAGGCCGTACGCCTTGGAGAAGGTGCGCAGCACGCACACGTTCGGGCGGTCGCGGTAGAGGTCGATGCCGTTGGGCACCTCGGGGTCGCGGATGAACTCGATGTACGCCTCGTCCACGACCACCAGGACATCGGCGGGCACGGCGTCGATGAAGCGTTCCAGCTCGGCGCGGTGGATCACGTTGCCGGTGGGGTTGTTGGGGTTGCAGACGAAGATCAGTCGGGTGTTCGGCGTGATCGCGGCCAGCATCGCGTCGAGGTCGTGGTCGCCGCCCGCCGTGATCGGCACCGGGACGGGAGTCGCGCCGGCGACCTGGGTGATGATCGGGTAGGCCTCGAAGGAGCGCCAGGCGAAGATCACCTCGTCGCCCGGGCCGGCCGTGGCGAGGACCAGCGACTGGGCGACGCCGACCGAGCCGGTGCCGGTGGCGATGTGCTCGGCGGGGACGCCGAAGCGGGCGGCCAGCTCGGCGGTCAGCTCGCTGACGCCCATGTCGGGGTAGCGGTTGAACGAGCCCGCCGCCGCGATCGCCGCCTCCAGCACGCCGGGCAGCGGGTCGTTCGGGTTCTCGTTCGAGGACAGCTTGTAGGCGTCGGCGCCGGCCGGCTTGCCGGGCTTGTAGGTGGGGATGCCGTCCAGGGTCGGCCGCAGGCGCGGGCCCTGCGCTGACGTACCACTGCTCACCGTCGTACTCCTTCGTGTCTCTCCGGTCCGCCCCGCCGTGCCACGGTCGGGATCACCGCCGTGGCCCGGGACATCGGAACGCGCCCGGACCACCCCGGTCGGGTGCCTTGCACGATACCGACCGGCCCTCACCCGTAGGAGTGAGATGCCCGGACGGGTTACAGGCGCGGATCAGCCATTCTGCAGGGTTCCAATGGCACATGTCAGAGGTAAGACGGCTGGTTTCGGGCGGGTATCGAAGGGGCGCACCCCGGCTCGTTCATGGAGAAACGTATCTCCAAAGGCTCCCGATGCGCCGGTCACAGACCCTTGTCAGGAGCCATACGATCGGTCCGCCATGACAGCAGCAGCCAACCAGAGCGGTCGGCGTCCCACCACCTCACGGCGTCTGGAGCGGGCCGGCATCCGGGATGTGGCAGCAGCCGCCGGAGTGTCGATCACCACCGTCTCCGACGCTCTGAACGGAAAGGGCCGCCTGCCCGACGAGACCCGCAGCCGGGTGCGCGAGGTCGCCGAGCGCCTCGGCTACCGCCCCTCCGCGGCGGCCCGCACCCTGCGCACCGGACGGTCCGGCCTGATCGGGCTGACCGTCACGACCTACGGCGAAGAGCCCTTCACCTTCACCGAGTTCGCGTACTTCGCCGAGATGGCCCGGGCCGCCACCAGCGCCGCCCTGGGCCGCGGCTACGCGCTGGTGGTGCTGCCCGCCTCCTCCCGCCACGACGTCTGGGGCAACATCGCCCTGGACGGCACCGTGGTGATCGACCCGCCCGACCAGGACCCGCTGGTCAGCGAGTTGTACCGGTCCGGCGTCCCGGTGGTCAGCGACGGCAAGCCCGGCAACTGCCCGGTCACCGCCTGGGTCGACAACGACCACGAGGCCGCCGTGCTCGGCATCCTGGACCACCTCTCCGAGGCCGGCGCCCGCCGGATCGGCCTGCTCACCGGCACCAGCACCGACACCTACACCCGGCTCTCCACCGAGGCCTACCTCGGCTGGTGCGCCAAGGTCGGCCAGGAGCCGGTGTACGAGGCGTACCCCGCGCACGACCCGGCGGCCGGCGCGGTGGCCGCCGACCGGCTGCTCGCCCGCCCGGACCGCCCGGACGCCGTCTACGGGCTGTTCGACCCCAACGGCACCGATCTGCTCGCCGCCGCCCGCCGGTACGGCCTCCGCGTGCCGGACGACCTGCTGCTGGTCTGCTGCAGCGAGAGCGACGTCTACGCCGCCACCGAGCCGCCGATCACCACGCTCTCGCTCAAGCCGCGCAAGATCGGCACCACCGTGGTCAACCTGCTGATCGACGCCATCGAGGGCGTCGACTCCGGCACCGGCGTGGACATCGCCCGGCTCTTCCCGCCGCGCTTCCGCACCGCCGGGAACGGCCCGCCGCCGGGCACCCTGATGCCCACCGAGCTGATCGTCCGCGCCTCCTCCCAGCGGCGGAGCCCGCGCACCACCGTCAGCCCGCCCCGTCCGCCGGGCGAGGTCTGAGGGGCCGGCCCCGGCCTCCACCCCCTCGCCCGTCAAGCGCGGTCCAGACCTCGGACGAGGCCCGGACCGGGCGCGGACCGGGCCGACGCCCCGTCGACGCGCTGACGAGACCCTACCGAGCCGGGACAAAACGGACCTTGCGGGACGGCCCGGCTGACGCTCCGGAGGATTGGATACCCACCAGGTGACGACGGCGGGAGAGTGGTCTTCCTATGATGGGCGAATGACTCCCGAGGACCGCTTCCCCGGACCCGAGCACCCCCACTCGGGCCCCCGCCACCAGCCGGACCTCGACGTGCTGCCGTACGGCACCTACTACGAACCCGAGTCCGCACCGGGCTACCAGGACGCTCCGTACGACGCGGAGACCTACAGCGGCTACGGCGGCGCACGCTACCTGGAGCAGCACTGGCCCGCGGACGGCCAGCGGCACGGCCACACCGTGCACGCCCAGGGAGTCGGCGCCGACCACCCCCGGGCGTTCGCGCACCAGGGGCAGGGCGGGTACGACGGCGCCGACGGCTACGAGGAGCAGGGGGGCTTCGAGGAGCAGCAGGGCGCCTACGAGGAGCGGAACGGGTACCAGGAGCGAGCCGGCTACGACGGAGCGAACGGCTACCAGGACCGCCCCGGCTACGAGGAGCAGGGCACGTACGAGGAGCAGGCCGCGTACGAGGACCACGGCGGCTACGACGACCGCTCCGGCTACGAGCCCACCCTGCCGGACCAGCCCTCCCCCGCCCACCGGCTCGCCGGCCGCGACGACCCGCCGACCATCGAGCTGGGCCCGCCGCTGCCCGACCCCGCAGCGCCGACCTACCCGTACCCGGCCCCCGGCCCCGGCGAGCCGCCCGGCCCGGTCTACGTCGTCGGCGACGTGCACGGCTACCTCGAGGAACTGCGCGCCGAACTGCGCCACCAGGGCCTGATCGACGAGGACGGCCACTGGTCGGCCGGGCGGGCCCGGATCTGGTTCCTCGGCGACTTCACCGACCGCGGCCCTGACGGCATCGGCGTCATCGACCTGGTCATGCAGCTCGCCGCCGAGGCCGCCGCGGCCGGCGGCTACTGCCGCGCCCTGATGGGCAACCACGAACTGCTGTTCCTGGGCGCCGCCAAGTACGGCGACGAGCCCGTCCAGTCCACCGCCGGCACCGCCTCCTTCCTCGCCGCCTGGCGGCTCAACGGCGGCCAGCAGAACGACCTGGACCGGCTGGAGGCCCACCACATCAGCTGGCTCTCCCGGCTGCCCGCCATCGCGCTGGAGGACGGGCACCTGCTGCTCCACTCCGACACCACCGCGTACCTGGAGTACGGGGAGTCCATCCCCGACGTCAACGACGCCGTGCACAGCGTGCTCGCGGACGGCGGCGTCGACGAGTGGTGGGACTGCTTCCGCCGCTTCACCAAGCGCTTCGCCTTCCGCGGCGACGCCGGACCGACGGCCGTCCACGAGCTGCTCGACACCTACGGCGGCACCCGGATCGTGCACGGGCACAGCCCGATCCCGTACCTCACCGGCGCGGTGCACGCGGACGACGGGCAGCCGCCGCACATCCCGGGGCCGTACGTCTACGCGGACGACCTGGCGGTGGCGATGGACGGCGGGGTCACCATGGAGGGCCGGCTGCTGGTCGCGCGGCTGCCGATCTGACGACCTGATCCGCAGTCAATCCGCTGGAATCGTCGAACGCTTGTTCCCGGCGCTCGCGGTGCCGAATGCGCGCGGCCCGGGGCGCGAAATTCCGGAAACCGACTGTCAGCACAGGCGCGCCCGCCCCTACCATGAGGCACACCACACCCGGCCGCCCGTCCGGCGGCCCGCCTCCGCGCCCGTTTCGGCGTCCTGAGGGTCCCCGCGTCCTCGATGCGCGTCCTTCCTCGATGCCGGTCGGGGTCCGCATGAACGGGGTCCCCATGTCCAACCCCCCGCCGCTGCTCGCCGAGGACCGCCCGGAGTACGAGCGCCTCCTCGGCGAAGCCCTGCGCGACCGCACCGTCCTCGCCGCCCTGCGCGCCCCGGGCGCGCTCACCGCCGACCAGCTGCGCGTCCGCGCGCTGCGGGACGCCGACCGCGTCAACGCCGCGGCCGCGACCGAGTACGCCCACTACACCGGGCTGCGCGAGAGCCTGCGCACCACGCCCCCACCGCCGACCGACGCCGAGCCGTACGCCCCCGGACTGCTCAGCCAGCTGCGCTCGGGCAACGGCGGCGCCGGGCTGTTCCCCGTCCTCACCGTGCTCACGCCGATCCTCGCCTGGTCCGCCGCGCTGGTGCTGCTGCTGATCGGCTACCTGCTGCGCGCCGCCGACTCCGGGCTCGCCCTCGCCGGTTCCCTGGTCACCGCCGGCTGGGTGGCGCTCGCCGCCGGGGTCGTCGCGATGGCCGTCGGCACCATCGGGCTGCTCCTCACCGCCATACGCGGCGGAGCGGCCGTCCCGGCCGGCATCGACCGGGAGCTGGCCGCCGAACTCACCGCAGCCCGCGGCGAATGGCGCACCGCCCTGCGCGACCGCGGCCTGCTGCCCTACCTCCACGCCCACCTGCCGGCCGTGCCCGGCCGCCCCGTCCCCGCCTTCAGCAGCCCCGGGTTCACCCCACCCGACTACAGCAGCCCCGACTTCAGCAGCCCCGACGGCAGCGGCCCCGGCCGCACCGGCCCCGGCCCGGGCGACCCCGCCGGCGCCGCGGGGCACACCACCCGGCCCGCCGCCTTCACCACCCCCGACTTCACCGGCCCCGGCTACACCTCGCCGGACTTCACCGGGCCGGACGACGTGCGCTGAACCGAGCCGCGGCCGTGCGCCCAGGGCCTCCGCCGGTCAGGCGGCCGGCACCGCCGTCGCCACGCCGGTGTTCCGCGCCGGCCGGCCGTCCGACGGCCAGGTCGACGGCGGGGTCGACGGCCGGGCCGACAGCCGGGCGGACAGCGCCCGCTGGCCGTTCGCGATCCACCGCACCGGCCAGCGCAGCAGCACGTACAGGGTCAGCGCCCAGCCCAGCGCGTGCACCGTCCAGACGCCCGCCATGGTCGGGCCGCCCCAGGCGTGGTGGTAGTCGGTGTGCAGGTACCAGATCGGGTAGCCGAAGTTCCGCACCGAGTTGAACAGCGCGTAGCCGACGACGACCAGCGCCGCCGCGTCCAGCGGCAGGCCGAGCACCAGCCGGGCCAGCACCCGGCCGCCCGTCCAGCCCCGGCCGCCGGACACCCGCTGCTGCCACCGCGCGGCCCGCCCGGGCCGCCCGGTCAGGATCAGTGCCGCCCCCACCGCGCCGGCCGGCAGCGCCAGTCCGGCCCGGACGGCGTCGCGGACGACGGTGCCCACTGCGGTGCTGGACTGACGGTGGATCGCGGACATTCTCGGGCTCCTTCACCCTCGCTCGGCTGTTGTCCTCATCCTGGCGCGGCACCACCCCGCCGATCGTCACACCGGGGAGCCGGATCGGACGTCATACCGGGGTACTACCCGCCCCCGTCCCCGGCTCCTCGGCGGCGGACGCACCCGCCGTGCCCACCACGTCCGCCGCGGCCACCACGTCCGCCGCGTCCGCCGCGGCCCGCGCGAACTCGCGGACCCGAGCGGTGGTGTTGCCCCGCCGCCAGACCAACCCCCGCTCGATCAGCGGGGCGTCGTGGATCGGGACGTACGCGAGGTCCGGCCGCGGGTAGTACCGGCGGCAGAGCTCGCCCACCGGCAGGACGCCCCGGCCCATCGCCACCAGGCTGAGCATCTCGGAGAACGTCCCGCCGACCGGGCCCTCGGGGACCGGGCGGCCGGACGGCGTGCGGTCGGGCGTGCGGTCCCGCTTGAAACCGACCGAGGTCACCGCCGGGTACTGCACCACCGGGTGGTCGGCGAGCACCTCCAGCGACACCGAGGCCTCGGCGGCCAGCCGGTGCCCGGCCGGCACGGCCAGGACGCGCCGCTCGGTGAGCACGACGGGCCCGAGGGCCATACCACCGAAGGGGAAGGACGCGACCAGCACGTCGATCGAGCCGTCCTCCAGGCTGGACCGGGAGTTGGCGAGCTGCACCTCACGGACGTCCACCCGGCAGTCGGGGTGGCGCTCCCCGAACAGCGCAACGGCCCTGGTCACCACCGGCGCCGTCCACTCCCCGAGGAACGCGACCCGCAACTCCCCGGTCACCCCCGAGCTGGCGTCCACCGCCCGGCGCACCGCCTCCTCGATCGCGGCCACCGCCGGCGCCAGGTCCTCGGCAAGCCGGCGCCCCACCGCGGTGATCCGGACGGACCGGCTGGTGCGCTCGAACAGCGGGCCGCCGATCCGGCGCTCCAGCGTCCTCACCACCTGGCTGACCCGCCCGGTGCTGAGGTGCAGCCGCTCGGCGGTCCGGCCGAAGTGCAGTTCCTCGGTCAGCGCGAGGAAGACCTCGATCTCCAGTCGTTCCAGCACGTCGGCCCCCGTCGTTGAACCCGCGATCGTTAAGTCAGACTCAACGATCGTACGGTGATCGGGCATTGATGTCCGCCAGCGGGCGGAGGATCGTGGAACCCGTTCCCACCCGCCACTCCCGACCGGAGCCGATCACCATGCGCGTCATCGCCCTCGACCACCTGGTCCTCAACGTCAGCGACATCGAGCGGTCCCTGGCCTTCTACACCGGACTGCTCGGCCTGGAGCCCGTCCGGGTCGACGAGTGGCGGGCCGGCAAGGTCTCGTTCCCCTCCGTCCGGGTCACCGGCGACACCATCATCGACCTGTTCCACCGCCCCCGGCACGAGTCCAACGTCGACCACATCTGCCTCACCGTCGAGCCCCTCGACTGGCAGGAGGTGATCGACTCCGGCGCCTTCACCGTCCTCGAAGGCCCGGTCAGCCGCTACGGCGCCCGCGGCGACGCCGTCTCCCTCTACGTCCAGGACCCGGACGGCAACACCGTCGAGCTCCGCTGGTACCCCCAGGACGCCACGAGCTGACCGGCCGTCCTCGCAGCGGGAGGCGCCGTCCCGGCCCGACAGGGCGGCGTCCTGATCGATCGAGCCGGACTCGCGCAGGTCCGAGACCATCGGCCGCTTGTCGGTGCGCTGTTCCGGGCCACGGTTCAGCTG
>NZ_JBEPAK010000298.1:0-7634 GCF_040298565.1 Kitasatospora sp. NPDC001539
TCCGGGCCGCGATCGACGCCGTGAACAGCGGCCAGTGCGTGCAGTTCTACCCGGAGGGCACGCTCACCCGGGATCCGGACCTGTGGCCAGGAGCGGCCCGCGGCCGGGCCCTGGCGGTCTGGGGCGCGGTGTCCGGCGCGGGCGGGGCCGCGGGGGTGGTGCTCGGCGGCCTGCTGACCCGGGCGTGGGGCTGGCCGTGGATCTTTCACGCGGTGGCGATCGGGAGCTTCGCGGTGCTGGCGGCCACGGCCGTGTGCGTCCCCGCCGCACGGCCGGCGGACCGCGCCCGGTTCGACTGGGCCGGGACCGCCACCAGTGCTCTCGCCCTGACCGCCCTGGTGTGGGGCCTGACCACGGCCCGCCGCTCCGGTTGGACGGACATCGGGGTGCTGGCCGCGTTCGCTGCCGCCACCGTGCTCGCCGCGGCGTTCTGGCGGATCGAGCGCACCAGCGCATCCCCCCTGGTGCCGCCGCGGCTGTTCGCCTCCCGCGACGTGACGGCCGGGAACCTGCTGACCGGTCTGTTCGGCACCGTCTGGATCGCGTTGTTCTTCTTCCTGCCGCTCTACCAGCAGCAGGTCCTCGGCGAGGACCCGCTGACCACCGGGCTGGGCCAACTCCCCCTCGCCCTGGCGAACATGCTCGGCGCGACGCTCGCCCCCGCCGTCGCGGGCCGGATCGGCGGCCGGGCCACGCTCGTCGCGGCGCTGCTGACCGAGACGGCCGGGATGCTGTGGCTGTCCCGCATCAGCGCGGACGGGACCTTCCTCACCGACGTGCTCGGCCCCAGCATCCTGGTCGGACTCGGCCTGAGCGTCGCCTTCGTCCAGCTCACCGGCCTGTCCGTGGCCGGCGTCTCCGGAGCGGACGCGGGCCTGGCGGGCGGCCTGGCCAACACCACCCGTCAGGTCGGCGGCGCCGTCGGTCTCGCCGCCCTGGCGACCGTCGCCGGATCCGTCACCTCCCGTGCTACCGGAAACCAGCCGCCCCTCCAGGCGCTGACCGACGGCTACCGCGCCGCCTTCGCCCTGGGCGCAGCCGTCCTGGCTTGCACCGCGCTGCTCGCCGCCCTGCTGGTGCGCCGCGCCCCCGCCGGCGACCTGCCGCACCGCACACCTCCCCCGGAGCCCGCCGCTCCAGGGCGTCCCTGATTGCCCGACCTCCTGTCCCTCCCTCCGCACAACCCTTCGAAAGGAACCACCGTGCTCACCGTCGACGAGACCGCTCCCGTCATCGTCCGCCTGTCCACCGAGATCGACGCCCCGCTGGAACGCGTCTGGGCCCTGCACACCGGCATCGACGACTGGCCGGTGTGGAACCCCGGCATCGACCAGGCACGCCTCGACGGACCGCTGGCCGAAGGCAGCTCGTTCACCTGGCGCACCCACGGGCTGGAGATCACCTCCACCATCCGCGAGGTGGTGCCCCGCGCCCGGATCGTCTGGGGCGGCCCCGCCGGCGGCATCGAGGGCGTCCACGTGTGGGCCTTCGAGCACGCCGGTGACCGCGTCGTCGTCCGCACCGAGGAGTCCTGGAGCGGCGCGCCGGTCGACGCCGCCACCGAGGAGCTCGCCGCCGCCCTGCGCACCTCGCTGGAGGACTGGCTCACCTGCCTCAAGAACCGTGCCGAGAGGCTGTCCTGACCTTCCCCGCCCCGCCTGCCCCTCACCGAACCGCACCGAACCGCACCGCACCGCACCGATCCGAAGACACGACACGAGGACCGCGAACATGTCCGCCAAGCCCTACCTGACCGGCCACTACGAGCCCGTCGCCGACGAACTCACCGCCACCGACCTGACGGTCGAGGGCACCCTTCCCCCGGAGCTGACCGGGCGCCTGGTCCGCAACAGCCACAACCCCAAGCCCGGCGTCACCCCGACCCACTGGTTCAAGGGCAGCGGCATGGTGCACGGCATCCGACTGCGCGAGGGCCGCGCCGAGTGGTACCGCAACCGCTGGGTGCGTACCCCCGCCCTGGACGGCGCCCCCTACCTGACCGAACACGGCCCGGACCTGACCGCCTCCACCGCCGGCACCCACGTCATCGAACACGCCGGCCGGCTGCTGGCCCTGTGCGAGGCCAACCTCCCGTTCGAACTCACCCCCGACCTCGACACCGTCGGCCCGTACGACTTCGACGGCAAGCTGCGCAGCGCGATGACCGCCCACCCCAAGAGCGACGCCGTCACCGGCGAACTGCACTTCTTCGGGTCCTCGCCCTTCCCGCCCTACCTGGTGTACTACGTCGCCGACGCGGACGGGCACATCGTCCACAGTGCCGAGATCCCCGGCGCCAGCGCCGCGCTCAAGCACGACTTCGCCCTCACCCGTCGCCATGTGGTCTTCGTGGAAGGCACCGTCACCTTCGACCCCGCCGAACACTCCGGCATCCCCTACTCGTGGCAGGACGAGCAGCCCGCCCGGATCGGCGTCATGCCGCGCGGAGCAGGGGGCGCCGAAGCGATCCGCTGGTTCCCGATCGAGCCGGGCAACATGCTGCACGTCGCCAACGCCTACGAGGACGCCCAGGGGCGCATCGTGCTGGAGGGCCCCACCGTCGACCGCGAGGGCTTCGAGCTCTCCTGGAACTGGTGGGTCGGCGCGCCCGGCCGCGGCAGCGAGCCCAACACCCGCTCCTACAACCGCCGCTGGACCGTCGACCTGACCACGGGACGGGTCGACGAGCGGGTGGTCGACGATCTCGCCATCGAGTTCCCCACCCTCAACGAGGAGTTCCTCGGTGTGGAGAACCGCTACCAGTACGCCGTGTCCTTCCCCGACCAGCACGGCTTCGGCGGCTACGGCGTGGTCAAGTACGACCGCGCCACCGGCGAGCGCCGCATCCACGAGGCCGGCGACGCCCGGCTGCCCAGCGAGGCGGTCTTCGTCCCGGCGGCCGGCGCCACCCGCGAGGACGACGGCTACCTGCTCACCGTCGTCTCCGACCTCAAGCAGGACGCCTCCCAGCTGCTCGTCCTGGACGCCGCCGGCCTCGAGCGGATCGCCACCGTCCATCTCCCCCGGCGCGTCACCGCCGGCATCCACGGCTCCTGGATCCCCGACACGACCTCCTGACCCTGCCCCACCCGGCCCCGGGGGCGCCCCGCCCCCGGGGTCTTCGAAGCCTTCACGGAAAGAGCCCTGCCATGCGCGTTCCCGCTGCGGCCACCACCACCGCCCTCACCCTCACCCTGCTGCTCACCGCCTCGACCGCCGCGTCGGCCCTCCCCGCCGACCCGGTGCCCGCCGTGGCGGCCACCCACCGCACCGACGTGCAGATCGACGAACACGCTCCGGTCATCACCCGCGCCGACATCCTGGTCCACGCTCCGCTGCACACCGTCTGGAACATCCAGACCGACGTCGAGAACTGGCCCACCTGGCAGCCCGGCGTCGAGACCGTCACCAAGGACACCCCCGGCCGGTTGCGCCCCGGTTCGGTGTTCCGCTGGAGCACCGACGGCCTCGACATCACCTCCACCGTCCGGCAGGTCGACCACGGCAGGCGCCTCGCATGGGGCGGCCCCGCCCAGGGCATCACCGCCGTCCACGTCTGGACCTTCACGCCCACCCGCAACGGCGTCCTCGTCCACACCGAGGAATCCTGGAACGGTGCACCCGTCACCGCCAACCGGGCCGCGCTGCAGAGCGCCCTTGACGACTCCCTGCACAACTGGCTCACCAACCTCAAGCGCGAAGCCGAAAGCCGGTAACCCGTCCGCCCGGGTCACCGGCGCTGCCGCCCCGCCCGCCAGGACCCTCGTCGACGCCGAGCGCGCAGAACTCGGCACCGACCCCCGGCGGGCCGGGCCGCTTCGCACCCCAGCGGGCGCGCCCGGGGCGCGTACCGGTCAGCCGTGGACCAGGCAGTGCTTGAGCTCGTCGAGCTCGTAGAAGTAACTGCCCTTGGTGACGGGCTTGCAGGACGGTTTGAAGGCCGTCTCCTTCTCGTTGTAGAGCATGCGCACCAGGTACTTCGCCGGCCGTCCCGCGGAGGAGGGCTTCGCGAACAGGTCCCACTGGATGTTCGCGCCCATCGGTGAGACCTCGGCGCCGCGCCACGGGTTGTTCGCGTAGGTGTAGGGCTCGTCAGGGTCGGCGGGCTCGGTGCTTCCGGGCAGTCCCATCAGGGCGGCCAGCGGCTCGATCTCCTCGGCGTGGGTGAAGCGCAGCACCGCGCCGTTGTCGCTGGTGCCGTCGGCCTTGGCCCGGGCCTGGGCGAGGAGGTCGTCGAGGAGGACGCCGGCCATCCTGTAGGTGATCGTGCGTCCGTCGAACGCCGGGCCCTTCTGGTAAAACTCCTCGGCGTCGTCCAGGTACGCGAACCACTGGGCGTCGCGGCGGGCCAGGAACGGGGTGAGGTCGACGTCCGGCGCCTCCACTGCCAGGTCGGGCGCCGCGCTGTAGAGCTGGTGGAGCGAGCGGGCGAAGGAGACCTGGTCCTCGTCGGGCAGCGTCGCGGCGTAGTCGTCCTGGAACAGGCGCCCGACGACGCGGTGTGCCGCTTCGGTGGTGCGGGGGTCGGCGCCGATGTCCGCGAGGACCGCGGCCAGGTCCGGATCACCCTTCAGATACGCCTGGTAGTCGGCGTTCTGGGGCTGCTTGTGGAAGTACAGCCGGTCCCGGTCGGTGACCGGCGCCTTGATCAGGCCCGCCAGCGCCGGGTCCCCGGAGACCAGACCGCCCGTGAACGCACCGGCGCTCGCCACCGTACGCGGAACGCCCGACGTCTCCACCACGATCGGCTCGTGCCGGGCGGCGATGTCCGCGAACAGGTCCGGCAGCCGCTGCTCCATCCTCAGCGCGGTCTGCCGGTGCTCCTCCGCGCCGCGGGCCGACAGGTTGCCGTAGCCGATCCCGGAGGCCGCGGCCAGCAGGGCCTCGACCTGCGGGCCCAACCGGGCACCCAGGTCGGTGAGCGCGTCCTGGCCCTGGGCCTTGTGCAGGGCGGCGAGCACGGCGTCGCCGTCACCGCTGTCCGTCATGGCGCGGGAGCCGTGGCGGGCGACGTTCTCGGTGAAGACCGGTACGAAGCCCTTCGGTGCCTCCTGGTAACGGCCCGGCCCGCCCTGCGGGGCGTACGGTGCTTTCGTCCCGTAGAGATCGCGCCCAGGGCGGGAGTCGGTGGGACGGTCCCGTGCGGAGGCGGTGCCCGTGGTGGACAGCACGCCCACGGCGAGGGAGACGGCCAGGACGGCGGACAGCGAGGCGGTGCGCTTCACAGCGGCCCCTTCGGAATCAGGTCGGATCGGACTACCGGCTGGTAGCCGCGGCCCGCGCACTCTGCCGGGCCCGACCGAACACCTGCCGACACCGGACCGCCACCCCGGTGACGGTCTGTCGAACGCCCGCTGCGGCGGGTCTGCCGCCGGGGCGACCGGACGGTCCCCGCCGTGGTGCCGGCGGGGCCGGATCCGCCGCGCAGGGCCAGGACCGGAGCGCCGACCGGGCCGGCCCCGCCCGCTTCCCGATCACCCCTCGACGCTGGATCCTTGCGGTGCACCGGAGGCCAGTACTCTGCCGACGAAGTTCGCCAACTGTGCCCGCATTCCTTCCCGCGCCACGTGCTCTCCTCCTCCGGCCAGGTGCTCGACGAGGTCGGCCCGCGTGGCGGCGAGCAGGGCGTGGGCGGTGAAGTCGCTGTCCGCGGGGCCGAGGATCTGCTCCAGTACGGCTCGGAGCACGCTGTGCCACCGCTCGTAGTGTTCCGCCCGGTACGGACTGCTGGTCCCGTCCTCCTCCAGAGCCAGCGCGAGGCGCCGGTTGTCGAGTTTGAAGCACAGGACGGCGTCGAGCAGGGCGGGCACGCGATCCCGCGGCGGGGTCGCGGGCCCCAGCGGCGGCGGGCCGGCTTCGATGGCCTCCCTGATCGGTTCGAGCCGCGCCTCGTACAGCGCGCGGAGCAGTCCGGCGCGATCGCCGAAGGCCCGGAAGAGTGTGCCCTTGCCGACGCCGGCCGCTGCGGCGACGTCGGCCATGGTGACGTCCTCGGGGCTCTCGCAGCGGGCGAAGAGGGTGTCGGCGGCCTCGAGCACGGCCTCCCGGTTGCGGGCGGCGTCCTTGCGGGACCTGGGCTCCGGCATGCTGTTCCTCCGTTTGCAAAGCGGACCAGCGGTCCGTATCGTCGAAGCGGACCCGAGGTCCGGATTTCTGTGAACTGGAGGATACCCATGTCCGCACCGACTTCCCCAGCTGATCTGTACCGCCACAGCCTGCAACTGCTGCTCGACAAGGACATCGCCGCCTGGGTCGCCCTGTGGGCCGAGGACGGCCTGATGGAGTTCCCCTTCGCCCCCGCCGGCCGGCCCGGGCGCCTGGAGGGCCGGGAGGCCATCGCCGCCTACATGTGCCACTACCCCGACCACATCGACCTGCACGACTTCCCCGACCTGCGGATCCACCAGACCACCGAGCCGGAGACCATCGTGGTCGAGATGCGCGGCGTCGGCCGCCTGGTGCAGAGCGACGCCCCCTTCGACATGACCTACATCGCCGTCGTGACCGTTCGAGACGGGCGGATCACCTCCTACCGCGACTACTGGAACCCCCTCGCCCTCCAGGAGCCCGGCGCCGACTTCACCGGGAGCAGCCGATGACCACCACCGGCACCACTCTGGTCATCGGCGCCACCGGCACCACCGGCAGCCGCACCGCCGCACAGCTGACAGCCGCCGGCCACCGCGTCAGAGCCGCCGGCCGCCGGGCCGCACCGGTCGCCGGCGCCGAGCCGGTCCTCTTCGACTGGTACGACTCCGCCACCCACGCGGCCGCCCTCGACGGCGTCGACCGCGTCTACCTCGTACCGCCCGTGGGCGACCCCGACCCTGCGGCAACCATGCTGGCGTTCCTGGGTCAGGCCCGCACCGCCGGTGTGCACCGCGCGGTGCTGTTGAGCTCCTCCGCCATCCCCGAGGGCGGCCCGGCGGTGGGAACGGTGCACCGGGCACTGCCCGACCTGTTCGACCAGTGGGCCGTACTGCGGCCCTCGTGGTTCATGCAGAACTTCATCGGCACGCACCTGCACGCCCGTAGCATCCGCGACGAGGGCGTCATCCGGACCGCCACCGGAACCGGCCGGGTCGGCTTCGTCGACGCCGACGACATCGCGGCCGTGGCCGTCCGCGCTCTGACCGACGAGCAAGCCCCCAACACCGATCTCGTCCTCACCGGACCCGAGGCGCTCGGCTACGACGACATCGCCGCGATCATCACCGAGGTCACCGGGCGGGCCGTGGTCCACCACCGTCTGTCCTACGAGCAGCTGCGCGATCGCCTCACGACGCAGCTGCCGATGGAGTTCGCGGCCATGCTGGCCGGCATGGACCGCGCCATCGCCGGAGGGGCGGAGGACCGCATCACCGACACCGTCCAGCGCCTCACCGGTCGGCCCCCGCGCAGCTTCCAGGCGCTCCTCAGGAGGCAGCTGCCAAACGGAAGTTGATGTGCCGGGACGATCAGCCGTTCCGGTTCGAGTCCCTACGTGATTCCGCCCGCCTCGCGCTGTTCGGCGACCGCCCGGCCCGGTCTCTCGCTGCTGCCGGTCACGGGCCGGGGGCTCGACGGACCCCGGGCGAGCCCGCCGCCGGGCCCGAGCACCGCTCGGCCCGTGCCTACTGGGAGTTGGCGGGGCT
>NZ_JBEPAK010000299.1:0-7548 GCF_040298565.1 Kitasatospora sp. NPDC001539
AGCACCCGGGGCGCCGATCAGCGCGAGCTGGGCGCCGACCTCGGCGGTCTCGTCCTCGCCGACCAGGACCCGGGTGGGTTCACTCGCATGGAGCAGGGTTCGCCTGCGCACCGGAGGCGGACAGGGGTCACCTGGTGGACGAGGTCCAGGAGCTCGGGCCCGTGCCCCGGCGCCTCAGCGTCAGCGCCGGACAGGCGCGGCGGCTGGTGGCCGAACAGTTCCCCCGGTGGGCCGCCCTCCCCGTGACGGCTGTGGAGAACGGCGGCTGGGACAACCGGACCTCCCGCCTGGGCGACGGCGGATCAGGCGGCCGGGGTCGGCGTGCCGAACCAGCGGGTGAGTGAGGGCCGGAGGGTCTCCGGGGTCCCCACCCAGCAGACGTGGCCGTCCGGGCGGATCAGCATCGGTTCGAGAGGCGCTCCCCCACCGGCCCGGTCCACCCGGTCGGCCCAGGGGGCGGCGATCCCGGCGAGGGCGTCATGCGGGTCGAGCAGCAGGCCTCGGCCGGAGCGCAGGAGCTGGTGCACCCGGACCGGGCCGAGGTCGATGTCCGGCACCGGGCCGCCGAGCAGCGGGTGCGGGCCGGTGTCCGGCATCGGGTAGCGGACGGCCGTGCCGGACATCAGGCCGCTCAGCCGGCGGCGGACCTCCGGCAGGGTGACCAGCTCGGCGAAGAGGTCCCGGGTGGCGAGCACGCCCGGGTCGCGGGTGCCGGCCCAGTCCATCAGCAGTCCCTGCGCCTGGACGTTGCGCAGCACGGTGGTCCCGGCCAGGTGGCGTTCGGTGTGGTAGCTGTCGAGCAGGCCCTCCGGCGCCCAGCCGCGGACCGCGGCGCCGAGCTTCCAGCCGAGGTTGAAGGCGTCCTGCATCCCGCCGTTCATGCCCTGGGCGCCGAGCGGGAGGTGCACGTGGGCGGCGTCGCCGGCCAGGAACACCCGCCCGTGGCGGTACCGGGCGACCTGCCGGGCCGCGTCGGTGATCCGGCGGGCGTGGCAGAGTTCAAGCAGCTGCACCCGGTCGCCGAACACGGCCCGCAGCCCGTCGCGGATCTCCTCCTCGGTGATCGGCACGTCCCTGGGCAGCGAGCGGCCCGGCCCGCCCATGGCGAGCCGGCGCAGCGGCCTGCCCTCGCTGTCGGTGCCGAGCGGGAAGATCCCCGTCCAGTGGCCGTCCGGGCTGTGGTGGTGGGTGGGCAGGCCGTCGGCGCCGCTGAGCCGCACATCGGCGGCGATCGTGGTCACGGTGCCCGCGCGGCCGGGGAATTCGGCCTTGAGCAGCTTCCGCGCGGTGCTGTGGGCGCCGTCGGCGGCGACCAGGTGGCGGGCGCGCAGCGACCGGCCGTCGGCGAAGGTCGCCGTGACGGACTCCTCGTCCTGGGCGAGGGCGACCAGTTCGTGGTCGCGCCTGACCTTCAGGCCCTGCCCGGCCAGATGGTCCTCCAGGAAGGCCTCCAGCGCGACCTGGGGCACGGAGCGCCAGGGCTGACGGGGGCGGTGGGCGCCCGGTCCGGTGTCGGGGGTGGGGGCGTCCGGCAGCGGGATGCCGGCGAAGTGGCTCCCGCCGACCGGGTGTTCGCCGCCGGCCAGCAGCGGTTCCAGCAGCCCGCGCTGGTCGAGCGCCTCCAGCGTCCGGGTCTGTACGCCGCCCGCCCTGGACAGGGTGCTGCGCGCGGGCAGCCGGTCGACGAGCACGGTCGACGCGCCCGCCAGCAGCAGTTCGTTGGCCGCCGTCAGGCCGGTCGGTCCGGCTCCGACGACGAGTACGTCGGTGTCCATGTGGTCTCCTCAGGATCCGTCAGGTGTTTCCGTTGACGGGTCAACGCTCGCCCCGGCGGCGGCCGTTGGGCCAGTGACCGGCGCGGTGACGGCGGAATCCGGCACCGGCTACCCTCGGCACGGTGGAATCCGACTACGACGAGCTGGACCGCCGCCTCGTCCACGCCCTGCAGATCGACGGCCGGGCCCCGTTCAGCACCCTCGCGGCCGTCCTCGGGGTCTCGGACCGCACCGTCGCGCGCCGGTACGCCCGGCTGCGCTCGTCCGGGGCGGTGCGGGTGCTCGGCGGGGTCGACCCGGTCGCGCTGGGCGCGGAGCTGTGGCTGCTGCGGGTGCGCTGCGCGCCCTCGGCGGCGGTCGCGGTGGCCGAGGCGCTGGCCCGCCGCCCCGACACCTCCTGGGTGAGCCTGACCTCGGGCGGCACCGAGATCACCTGCACCGTGCGCGCCGAGACGGAGGCCGACAGCGAGGCCCTGCTGCTGGCCCGCCTGCCGCGCACGCCGAGGGTCGAGGGCGTGAGCGCGCACTCGGTGCTGCACACCTTCTACGGCGGCCCGGACAGCCTGATCGCCAAGCTCGGCCCGCTGCCCTCGGCGGCTGTCGCGGCCCTGCGCCCGGCGCCGCCACCGCACGGGCCGTCGCCGGACCGGCCGCCGCAGCCGGAAGAACCGCCGCAGCCGGAAGCGCCGCCCCAACCGCCCGGCCCGGTACGGCTGGACGACGGCGACCGCCGACTGCTCGCCGCCCTCGGCACGGACGGCCGAGCCGGGTTCGAGGAACTGGCCGCCGTCACCGGCTGGTCGCCGACCACCGTCCGGCGCCGGATGGCGGAGCTGCGCCAACGCGGGCTGCTCTACCTGGACATCGACTGCGACCCGCGCCTGCTCGGTGTCGGCACCAGGACCCTGCTGTGGGTCTCGGTCGCTCCCCCGTACCTGGAGGAGGCCGGGCG
Organism: Kitasatospora sp. NPDC001539; assembly: GCF_040298565.1. Classification (NCBI taxonomy): domain Bacteria; kingdom Bacillati; phylum Actinomycetota; class Actinomycetes; order Kitasatosporales; family Streptomycetaceae; genus Kitasatospora; species Kitasatospora sp. NPDC001539. Next base: position 2,728 of record NZ_JBEPAK010000299.1, read on the forward strand.
CGCACTGGCCGGGCACCCGGAGGTCGCCTTCGCCTGCGCGACGACCGGTCGGACCAACCTGTACGCCACCGTGGTGTGCGCGGACCAGCGCGCCCTCTACCGCTACCTGACCACCCGGATCGCCGCGCTCCCGGCCGTCACCCACGTCGAGACGGCACCGTCGATCAGGACGGTCAAACAGGCCGCGAACCGCGGGTAGCGGCCGGGAGCGACGTGGCGCCGGCGGGCGGGGTCAGGGCCCGGCGGTGGCACTCCTCGCGGTCGGTCAGGACGCCTTGTGCCGCGGCCGGCCGGTGTGTTCCAGGGCCTGCTGGAGCTCGTCGCGGCTCATGGTGGAGCGGTGGGGGATGTCGAGGTCGGTGGCCCGTTTGTAGAGCTCGGCCTTGGTGAGCCGGGACAGCTGGCGGCCACCGGTGGCGGCGCGCTTCGCGGGCTCGGCGGCGGCGCCGGCCCGGGCCGCGGTGCTCTTCTTCCCTCCGGTCGGCTTGGGCGAGCGGCCGGTGCGGGCGGCCGAGGGCGGCGGCTGGTCGGCGCCCCTCCTCCGGGGCCGGTCGGCCGGTTCGCCCTTGGCGGCCTCGAGGCTGCGGCGCAGGGCGTCCATGAGGTCGATGACGTTGGTGGCCTCGGGGGCGGGCCCCGCGGAGACGGCGATCTCGCGGCCGGCGAGTTTGTCCTGGACGAGTTGCTTGACCTGTTCCTCGTAGGTGTCGTGCCACTCGTCGGGCTTCCACTCGATGGCGAGCATGCCGATGAGCTGCTCGGCGGTCCTGACCTCCTGCGGGGACAGCTTGACCTTCTCCGGCAGGTCGCCGATCTCGCGGCGCGGGTCGCGGACCTCGTCCGCGAAGTGCATGGTGTGGAGCTTGAGGATGCCGCTCTCGGAGCGCACGGCCGTCAGGTACTCCTTGCCGCGCATGGCGAACATCGCCAGCCCCGCCTTGCCCGCGTGTTCGAGGGCCTCGACCAGGAGCGCGTAGACCTTCTGGTACTCCTTGCCGCGGGGGCCGAGGTAGTAGGTGCGGTCGAAGAAGATCGGGTCGATGTCGGCGAGGTCGACGAACCCGGCGATGTCGATGGTGCGGGAACGGCCGGGGGAGATCTGCTCGAGCTCGTCGGGCTCCACGACCACGTACTCGCCCTCGGTGACCTGGTACCCCTTGACGATGTCCGCGTAGTCGACGTCCTTGCCGGTGCGTTCGTTGACGCGCTTGTTGCGGACCCGGTCGGAGGTGCCGCGCTGCAGCTGGTGGAAGTGGACGTCGTGGGACTGCGTCGCGGTGTACAGGGCCACGGGCACGGTCACCAGGCCGAAGGTGAGCACGCCCGTCCAGACCGGTCTGGCCATCGCCGTCTCCTTCCACGGCCCCCTAGCTGCGGATTCCCCCACAGGCGCGGTCGAATCCACCGCCGGGAGCGCGACCGGGGAGCGGCTTCGGCTGACGGCGCATCAGCCGGACGCTCCGCGGTCGACGCCCCACCCCGGGGCGGCCGCCGGCACGCGACGACAGGGCAGGCGGGCCGGGACAGCCGGGGCGCGTTCGGCCGGCGGCCGTCCGGTCGGTCCTCGCAGGACTCCCGGCCCGCGCAGCCCGCCAGGGCTCCCGGCCCGCTCAGCCCGCCCAGGACTCGGCCCGCTCAGTCCTCGCCGAGGACGGCATAGGTCTCCGCGTCGCCCTGTTCCGCGCTCTCGTCGTCCGGTACGCCCGACGGGCCGGAGCGGGCCGGTCCGCCGACGTCGGACCGTTCGAGCGGGCGGGCGGCTTCGGCCGGACGGCCTTCCCGCGCGTCCATGGTGGTCACCTCCGGGTGCGGGGCCCCGGCCGGTCGCCGGGGATCGACCCCGCTGGCTACCCGGGCGGAGGTGGGGCAAACCGGGCGGAGGTTTCACCGGGCCGGGGCCGGTTAACCGCTCGGCGGAGGAACGACAGCACCAGAGGCCCCCGTCCGAGGAAACCGAGGCTGACATGACCGCGTTCGGCTACTTCCTGTCCTGCGAGGAGTTCACCCCCGCCCAGCTGGTCGAGCAGGCCAGGATGGCGGAGCAGGCCGGGTTCACCCGGCTGGCGATCTCCGACCACTTCCACCCGTGGAACGACGCCCAGGGCAGCAGCCCGTTCGTCTGGGGCGTGATCGGGGCGCTGTCCCAGGTCACCCGGCTGCCGGTGACCACCCTCGTCACCTGCCCGACCGTCCGGCTCCACCCCGCCGTGACGGCCCAGGCGGCGGCCACGGCGGACGTCCAGCTGGACGGCGGGCTGCGGCTCGGCGTGGGGACCGGCGAGGCGCTCAACGAGCACGTCCTCGGGGACCGCTGGCCCCCGTACGAGGTCCGGGCCGACATGCTGGAGGAGGCCGTCGCGGTGATGCGCGAGCTGTTCACCGGCAGCTCGGTCTCCCACCGCGGCGCCCACTACACCGTCGAGAACGCCCGGCTCTACACCCCGCCGAAGGACGGCCGGCTGCCCGTGTACGTCTCGGCCTTCGGCCCCAAGGCGGCCGAGCGGGCGGCCGCGTTCGCGGACGGCCTGGTCACCATGACGCCGGACACCGAGCTGATCGGACGCTACCGCGCGGCCGGAGGGTCGGGGCCGGTGATCGGCGGGGTCAAGGTGTGCTGGTCGCAGGACCGCGAGCGGGCGGTCAAGACCGTCCACCGGCTCTGGCCGAGCGAGCTGCTGCCCGGTGAGCTCGCCCAGGTCCTGCCCACCCCGCAGCACTTCGAGCAGGCCACCGAGCTGGTCACCGAGGAGATGGTCGCCGACGCGGTGACCTGCGGCGACGACCCGCAGGAGCACATCGACCAGCTGCGCGCCTACGTCGGGGCGGGCTTCGACGAGGTGTACGTCGGCCAGATCGGCCAGGAGCAGGAAGGCTTCTTCGACTTCTACCGCGAGCAGATCCTGCCCCAAGTGGCCTGAGCGCCGAGGAGCGTGCCGTGACCGCTTTCCCGCCCTGGAGCCTGCGCGAGTACGCCTTCCTCGCCGACGGCGAACGCGGCGCGCTGGTGGGCCCGTTCGGCGAGATCGCCTGGCTCTGCGCGCCCCGGTGGGACTCCGACCCGCTGTTCGCCGGCCTGGTCGGCGGCAGCGGGGTGTACGCGGTGACACCGGTCGGCCGGTTCGTCCCCGGCGGCTACTACGAGAACGGCGGACTGATCCGCCGCAGCCGGTGGGTCACCGAGCAGGGCGAGGTGGAGTGCCGCGAGGCGCTGGCCCTGCCCGCCGATCCGCACCGGCTGGTCCTGCTGCGCCGCGTCACCGCCGCGTACGGGCCGGCCCGGCTGCGGATCCGGCTGGCCGCCGGCAAGGGCTTCGGAGCGGACCGCACCCGCCCCCCGCGCCGCACGGCGGACGGCTGGACGATCCGCACCGGGCCGCTGCACCTGCGCTGGACGGGAGCCGGGACGGCCCGCCCCGACCAGGACGGGCAGCTCACCGCGGAGGTCGTGCTCGACCCGGGCGAGCGGCTGGACCTCGTCCTGGAGGTCTGCGACGGCGGCTTCGACGGCCCGCCGCCCGACCCCGACCGGTGCTGGCTCGCCACCGAACGCGGCTGGCGCGACGCCGTACCGGACCTCGCCCACACCCTCGACGGGCGCGACGCCCGCTTCTCCTACGCCGTGCTCCGCGGACTCACCTCCCCGGCCACCGGGGGCATGGTCGCCGCGGCCACCACGAGCCTGCCCGAACGTGCGGAGGAGGGCCGCAACTACGACTACCGCTACGTCTGGATCCGCGACCAGTGCCTGGCCGGACAGGCCGTCGCCGCCTGCGGGCCGTATCCGCTCCTGGACGACGCGGTGCGGTTCACCACCGCGAGGCTCCACGAGCACGGCCCGCGGATCGCCCCGGCGTACACCGTGACCGGCGGGCGGGTCCCCGACCAGCGCACCGTCGACCTGCCCGGCTACCCGGGCGGCCACGACCAGGTCGGCAACCGGATCAACCGGCAGTTCCAACTGGACTCCTTCGGCGAGGCGTTGCTGCTGTTCGCGGCCGCCGCCCGGCACGACCGGCTGGACCCGGACGCCCACCGCGCGGTCCGCATCGCGGCCGCGGCCATCGCCGCCCGCTGGCGCGAACCGGACGCCGGGATCTGGGAGTTGGACGATCGCCGGTGGACCCACAGCCGGCTGATCTGCGCCGCGGGCCTGCGGGCGATCACCCGCCCGCGGGTGGCCGCGGCGGCGGGCCTGTCCGCCGGGCTCGCGGCCGAGTGGAACGCCCTGGCCGACCGGCTGCTGGCCCGCACCGCCCGCCGCTCGCTGCACCCCTCCGGCCGGTGGCAGCGCTCCCCCGACGATCCGGCGCCCGACCTCGCGCTGCTGCTCCCGCCGGTCCGCGGCTGCCCGGCTCCCGACGACCCGCGCACCGTCGCCACCCTGCGCGCCTGCCGCGAGGAGCTGACCGACGGCCACTACGCCTACCGGTTCCGGCACGACGAGCGCCCGCTGGCCGAGGCCGAGGGTTCGTTCGTGCTCTGCGGGTTCCTGCTGGCGCTCGCCGAGCACCAGCAGGGCGACACCGTGGCGGCGGCCCGCTGGTTCGAGACCACCCGCGGGCTGTGCGGCTCGGCCGGCCTGTTCTCCGAGGAGTACGACGTCGCCCAGCGGCAGCAACGCGGCAACCTGCCGCAGGCGTTCGTGCACGCGATGCTGCTGGAGTCCGCCGCCCGTCTGGCGCTGCCGCCCGGCCCCTGACCGCGGCCGTGGTCTCCGGCGGCTGCCCGGGTCAGTAATCCGGTCGCCTTCCGGCGACACCCTGTGTGCGTGAAAATCGGTCTGTGGTCGTCTGGCCGACGTCGTGTCGCCTTGGCGCGTTC
>NZ_JBEPAK010000300.1:0-7545 GCF_040298565.1 Kitasatospora sp. NPDC001539
GCCCGGCGCGGGGACGGTGAACCGGTGCCGGACGGCGGTACCGGGCGACGGGCGCTCGGGCTCCGGAGCCCGTCCGCCGCCTTCGCCTTCGACGCCCCCTTCGACCGCACCGGCACCGGCAGCAGCAAGTGGGCCCGGGCCGCGGCGCCCGGGGTGATCCCGATGGGCCTGGCCGACATGGACCTGCCCGGGCCGCCCGCCGTCGCCGAGGCGCTGGAACGGCGCGCCCGCCACCGCGCGTACGGCTACACGGTCTGCGACCCGGCCGGCCGGGCGCTGGTGGCGGACTGGTACCGCGCCCGGCACGGGGCCGCGGTGGACCCCGACTGGGTGCTGCTGCTGCCCTGCGGCCCCCGCACCGCCCTCCGCCTGCTGCTGGACACCCTCCGCCCGCAGGCCCCCGTGCTCTCCCCCACTCCGGAGTGGGGCGGCTTCGCCCAGCTCTGCCGCGCGGCGGGGATCGACCACCGCGAGCTGCCGCTGCCCGTCGGCCCGGACGGCTACCGCCTCCCCGACGCCCCGCTGCCCCGGCCCACCGCCGCCGTCCTGCTGAGCAATCCGCACAACCCGTCCGGCCGGGTCTGGCCCGCCGCCGAGCTGCGCGCCCTGGCCGAGCGGGCCGCCGAGGCCGACGCCCTGCTGGTCTCCGACGAGGTGCACGGCGACCTCACCCACCCCGGGCACACCCACCCCGTCGCCGTCACCACCGTCGGACCCGCCCTCCGCCACCGGGTCGTCACCCTGAACTCTGTCGGCAAGACCTTCAACTGCTCCGGCATTCCGAGCGGTTTCGCCCTCGTCCCCGATCCGGCCCTGCGCGCCCGGTTCACCGACACCCTGGCCGGCTACGGCCTCTGGGAGGGCGGGCTGCTGGAGCAGACCGTCCAGCACGCCGCGCTGCGCGAGGGCGGCCCGTGGCTGGACGCCCTGCTCGCCCACCTCGCCGCCGCCCGCACCCGGCTCACCGAGCGTTTCGGCCCGGCCGTCCGCTCGACTCCGCAGGCCTCCTACCTGCTCTGGCTGGACTCCGCCGCCCTCGGCCTGCCGCCCGCGACGGCCCGCGCGGCGCTGCTGGAGCGCTGCGGGCTGGAGGCCTCCGCCGGCGCGGACTTCGGCCCCGGCGGCACGGGCGCGCTGCGGCTGAACTACGCCCTGCCGGGCCCGGTGCTGGACACCGTCCTGTCCCGGCTGGACCGCCTGTGACCCGGGCATGTGCCCTCGGCGGGAGCGCCCCCCGCGCCCCGGCCACGACCCGCCCGCGACCCTCGTGCTCACCCGATCGCCAGGCCACCGACCTGCGGAAACGAACATTCACGCGATATTCGCGGAGCGGCCCCGCATGCTCCGTAGCAGACTGGGCACAGTAGACCGGGCCGCAATCGTGACCCCGAGGATGGTAAGTCCGGTGATACCGACATCGCGTACCACTCCGCCCGACCGGCGGAGCGCACCACCGCTCCCGACCGGGGTGGCCCCGCTGACCGAATCGGGGGCGCACAGCCACGTGTCGGGCGTCTGTTTCAAGATCGGACCACCGCGCCTGGTCGGCGTGGAGGTCGAGTGGTTCGTCCACGACGACCGATGTCCGAGTCAACCCGTACGACCCGAACTGATCCGCACCGCACTGGAGTCGCTGCCCCTCGGCGGCCCGGACGGCACCTCGCTCCCCTCCGGTTCGCGACTCACCCTCGAACCCGGCGGACAGGTCGAGCTCAGCTCCCCGCCCGCCACCGGCCTCACCGCCTGCGTCGACGGCACCCGGCGCGATCTCGCTGCCCTGCGGGCCGCGTTCGCGGCACAGGGCCTGCGCCTCACCGGCACCGGGACGGACCCGCTGGACCGCCCGCGCCGGATGGTGCTGGACCACCCCCGCTACCTCGCCATGGAGCGGTTCTTCGACTCGGCGGGCCCGTGGGGCCGGGTCATGATGACCGGTACCGCGTCGGTGCAGGTGTGCCTGGACGCCGGCGACGCGGACGGCCCGCAGGCGGCCGAGCGGCGCTGGCGGCTCCTCCACCTGCTGGGCCCGGTGCTGGTCGCCGCGTTCGCCAACTCCCCCCTGCTGGACGGCAGACCGACCGGCCACCGGTCCACCCGGCAGACCGTCTGGTCCCGGATGGACCCGAGCCGCACCCTCGCGCCCGAGCCGGACCACGGCGATCCGCGCGAGGCCTGGGCCCGGTACGTGCTGGACGCCGAAGTCCTCTGCGTGCGAAGGCCGGAGGGCATGCCGTGGACGGCCCCGGCCGGTCTGACCTTCCGGGACTGGATCCGCGGCGCGGGTGAACGCCCGCCCACGCTGGCCGATCTGGAGTACCACTGCACGACGCTGTTCCCGCCGGTGCGCCCGCGCGGCCATCTCGAACTGCGGATGGTCGACGCCCAGCCCGGGGACGGCTGGGCGGTGGTCACCGCACTGGTCACCGCGCTGCTGGAGGACCCGGTGGCCGCCGACACCGCACTGGCCGCGCTGGAGCCGCTGGACGCCCTCGACCGCCGTGACCGGGCGGCCGACCGGCGCCCGCCGCGCAGCGAGGTCTGGCGCCGCGCCGCCACCCTGGCCGTCGCCGATCCCGAGCTGCGCCGTGCCGCGCTCACCTGCTTCGCCGCCGCCGATGCCGCGCTGGGCCGCCTGCCCGGCGCCGCGGGGCTGCGCACCGCCGTCGCCGAGTTCGCCGAGCGCTACCCCGCACGCGGTCGCTGCCCGGCCGACGACCAGCTGGACGCCCTGCGCTCCGGCACCCGACGCACTCCGCCGGAGGAGGCACCATGACCGACGTCCGACCGCCCGCCGCCCCGGGAACGGACACCGAGGCGCTGCGCGAGAGCATCGCCACCGAGTTGCTGGCCGCCCGGGCGCGGACCGCCGCGCTCACCGACTGCGTCGAGGACGCCGATCTCACCGCCCAGCACTCGCCGTTGATGTCACCGCTGGTCTGGGACCTCGCGCACATCGGCAACCAGGAGGAGCTCTGGCTGCTGCGCAACGTCGGCGGCCGCGATCCGATGCACCCGGAGATCGACCCGCTGTACGACGCCTTCCAGCACTCCCGCGCCGAACGCCCGACCCTGCCGCTGCTGCCACCCGCGGAGGCCCGCGCCTACGCCCACGAGGTGCGCGGCCGGGTGCTGGACCTGCTGGCCGCCAGTCCGCTGGAGGGCGCGCCGCTGCTGGACGCCGGGTTCGCCTTCGGGATGATCGCCCAGCACGAGCAGCAGCACGACGAGACCATGCTGATCACCCACCAGCTGCGCCGGGGCGAACCCGCGCTGGCCGCTCCGCCGCCACCGCCCGCGCCCGCCGATGCGGCCGCCCTGCCCGCCGAAGTCCTCATCCCCGCCGGGCCGTTCACCATGGGCACGGACACCGAGCCGTGGGCCCTGGACAACGAGCGTCCGGCGCACACCGTCGACCTGCCGGCCTACTACCTGGACACCACGCCGGTCACCAACGCCGCCTACCTGCGCTTCATCGAGGACGGCGGCTACCAGGACCCGCGCTGGTGGACCGAGCAGGGCTGGGAGCACCGGCTCCGGGCCGACCTGACCGCCCCGCTGTTCTGGCGGTGCGAGGACGGCCAGTGGCTGCGCCGCCGCTTCGGCACCGTCGAGCCCGTCCCGCCGGACGAGCCGGTGCTGCACGTCAGTTGGTACGAGGCGGACGCGTACGCCCGCTGGGCCGGGCGGCGCCTGCCGACCGAGGCCGAGTGGGAGAAGGCCGCCCGGCACGACCCGGCCGGCGGCCGCTCCCGCCGCTACCCCTGGGGAGACGGGCCGCCCGGCCCCGAGCACGCCAACCTCGGCCAGCGCCACCTGCGCCCGGCTCCGGCGGGCAGCTACCCGCAGGGCCGGTCCCCCTACGGCGTGCGGCAGCTGATGGGCGACGTGTGGGAGTGGACGGCCAGCGACTTCCGCCCCTACCCGGGGTTCCGGGCCTGGCCGTACGCGGAGTACTCGGAGGTCTTCTTCGGGCCGGAGTACAAGGTCCTGCGCGGCGGGTGCTTCGCGGTCGCGCCGGTCGCCTGCCGGGGGACCTTCCGCAACTGGGACTACCCGGTCCGCCGGCAGATCTTCTCCGGTTTCCGCACCGCCCGCACCCCGGAGGGCGACTGATGTGCCGGCACATCGCCTACCTCGGTGAGCCGGTGGCGCCGCAGGAGCTGCTGGTGCACCCGCCGTACGCGCTGTACCGGCAGTCCTGGGCCCCGCGGATCCAGCAGCACGGCACGGTCAACGTGGACGGCTTCGGCCTCGGCTGGTACGCGGACGGCGACGAGCTGCCCGCGCGCTACCGCCGGGCCGGGCCGATCTGGGCGGACCGGACCTTCGCCGACCTCGCCCGGGTAATCCGCACCCGGGCGCTGCTGGCGGCCGTCCGCTCCGCCACCGAGGGCTGTGCGGCCGGTGAGGCCGCGGCCGCGCCGTTCGCCGCCGAGCGCTGGCTGTTCAGCCACAACGGCGCGGTGGCCGGCTGGCCGGGCAAACTGGACGCGCTCGCCGCCCTGCTCCCGCCGGCCGAGCTGCTGGAGCTGGAGGCGCGCAGCGACTCCGCCCTGCTGTGGGCCCTCACGCTGCACCGGCTGCGCCGGGGCGCGGACCTCGGCGAGGCACTGGCGGGCACCGTGGCGGACGTCGCCGCGCACACCACCGGCCGGCTCAACCTGCTGCTCACCGACGGCACCGCGCTCGCCGCGACCACCTGGGGCGACGACCTGCACCACCGCACCCTGCCGGGGCTCGGCACGGTGGTGGCCTCCGAACCGTACGACGACGCGCCGGGCTGGACGTCCGTGCCGGACGGCTCGCTGGTGCTGGCCGATGCCGGCGGCGTCACCCTCCGGCAGCTGCCCACCTACGGCTGATTCGCCGCCCTCCCTTCACCTTCTGAACAGAGGAACCACCCTGTCATGGACACATTCGATCTCACCCGGCTGCTTCCCACCGACCACTTCAGCACCGCGCTGCGCCACGACGTGCAGCAGGGACTGACCTCCCAGCCCAAGTGGTTGCCGCCCAAGTGGTTCTACGACGCCCGGGGCAGCGAGCTGTTCGAGGAGATCACCCGGCTGCCGGAGTACTACCCGACCCGCGCCGAGCGGGCGATCCTGACCGCCCGGGCCGGCGAGATCGCCGCCGCCACCGGGGCCCGCACCCTCGTCGAGCTGGGTTCCGGCTCCTCCGAGAAGACCCGGCTGCTGCTGGACGCGCTGCGCTCGCTCGGCACCCTGGAGGCGTACGTCCCGGTGGACGTCAGCGAGAGCGCGCTGACGGCGGCCGGCACCGCCCTCGCCGCCGAGTACCCCGGCCTGGCCGTGCACGGCGTGCTGGCCGACTTCACCGCCAAACTGGGGCTGCCCCCGGAGGGCGGCCCCCGCCTGGTCGCCTTCCTCGGCGGCACCGTGGGCAACCTGCTGCCGCCGGAGCGGGCCGCCTTCCTGCGCGGTCTGCGCGCGGCCCTGGACCCGGGCGACTTCCTGCTGCTCGGCACCGACCTGGTCAAGGACCCCGCGGTGCTGGTCGCCGCCTACGACGACGCCTCCGGGGTGACCGCCGAGTTCAACCGCAACGTCCTCAACGTGCTCAACCGCGAACTGGGCGCCGACTTCGACCCGGACGCCTTCGAGCACGTCGCCCGCTGGGACGCCGAGCAGGAGTGGATCGAGATGCGGCTGCGCTCACTGCGCTCGCAGACCGTGAAGATCCCGGCGCTGGACCTGCCGGTGAACTTCGACCGGGGCGAGGAGCTGCGCACCGAGGTGTCGGCCAAGTTCCGCCGGGAGCGGGTGGCCGGGGAGCTGGCGTCGGCCGGGCTGCGGCTGACCCACTGGTGGACGGACCCCGAGGGGCGCTTCGGCCTGTCCCTCTCGGCGCCCTCCTGAGCGGCGTCGCACGATCCCCGGGCCTGCGGAGCGGCCACCGCAGCCCGGGGACGGCTCAATTTGCTTGTTCACCTTACGAATTCTGAGCGACGAACCGAGGCCCCCGATGTACAAGACTTAAACGAACAGGGGTTACGATCTCGGCTACCGAGCTCAGCGTTGAGTACCAGGAGTCAAGATCGTGAGCGTCACCCAGAAGCCCTCCGGGGCGGTCGAGGCCCCCGCCCCCGGCCGCCTCGGCTTCGTCGTCTTCATCACCGCGGCAGCGGCACTCGGCGGCTTCCTCTTCGGCTACGACAGCTCCGTGATCAACGGCGCCGTCTCCGGCATCCAGGGGAAGTTCGGCGTCGGCAGCGGCGAGACCGGCCTGATCGTCTCCTCGGCGCTGCTGGGCTCGGCGGTCGGCGCGGCGCTGGCCGGCCGGTTCGCCGACCGCTACGGCCGCATCAAGGTCATGAAGGCGGGCGCGCTGCTGTTCGCCGTCAGCGCCGTCGGCTCGATGCTGCCCTTCTCCCCCTGGGACCTCGCCCTGTGGCGCGTCCTCGGCGGAGCGGCCATCGGCATCGCCTCGGTGATCGCCCCGACCTACATCGCCGAGGTCGCGCCGACCAGGTACCGGGGCCGGCTGGCCTCCTTCCAGCAGGCCGCGATCGTGCTCGGCATCGCGATATCCCAGCTGGTCAACTGGGTGCTGGCGGACGCCGCCGGCGGGGACACCCGCGGCCACCTGCTCGGGCTGGAGGCCTGGCAGTGGATGCTGGGCGTCTGCGTGGTCCCGGCCGCCGTCTACTTCGTGCTCTCCTCGGTGATCCCCGAGTCCCCGCGCTACCTGATCCAGGCCGAGCGCCTGGACGACGCCCGCAAGGTGCTGGCCGAGGTCGAGGGCGAGGGCATCGACACCGACGCCCGGATCGCCGAGATCCAGGCGCTGATCGCCTCCGACCACCGCCCGCGCTTCACCGACCTGCTCGGCGGCCGCTTCGGCCTGCTCCCGATCGTCTGGGTCGGCATCGGCCTGTCGGTCTTCCAGCAGCTCGTCGGCATCAACGTGATCTTCTACTACTCGTCGATCCTGTGGCAGTCGGTCGGCATCGACCAGAGCAACTCGCTGCTGATCAGCTTCATCGGCTCGGTCATCAACATCCTCGGCACCGTGATCGCGATCCTGCTGGTCGACCGGATCGGCCGCAAGCCGCTCGCCCTGATCGGCTCGGCCGGCATGGCCGTCACGCTGGCCGCGGCCGGCTGGGCGTTCTCCTCGGCCACCGGCTCCGGCGACAACGTCTCGCTGCCCGACTTCCAGGGCACCGTCGCCCTGATCGCCGCCAACGCCTTCGTGCTGTTCTTCGCGATGTCCTGGGGCGTGGTCGTCTGGGTGATGCTCGGCGAGATGTTCCCGAACCGGATCCGCGCCGCCGCGCTCTCCGTCGCCGCCTCCGCGCAGTGGATCGCCAACTGGGCGATCACCGTCTCGTTCCCGTCGCTGTCGCGCTGGAACCTCTCGGCGACCTACCTGGTGTACGCGGCGTTCGCGGCGCTGTCGCTCGTCTTCGTGGCGAAGTTCATGCGGGAGACCAAGGGCGTCCGACTCGAGGACATGGGCTGACAGGCCGACCATCGGCTGGTCCTACGGTCGGACCTTCGGCCCCCGCACCCTAGCGCGATC
>NZ_JBEPAK010000301.1:0-7494 GCF_040298565.1 Kitasatospora sp. NPDC001539
GGGAGCCCCTGGGGCGCCGGCGGCACGGTGGCCGGAGCGGAAGCCGGCGGCCCGTACGGGGGGACGGGCCGACGGCTTCCACTACTGTCCACGGGCGGACCGCCCTCAGGGGTTCACCGCCAGCACCACGAATTCCGCGAGCACCCCGAGGTGCACCGCGCCCTGGAGCAGGGTCGCCCGGCGTGGGATGACCGTCAGCGTGCCGAGCACGACGGTCAGCGTCAGCAGCACCAGGTGCGCCGGTTCGAGGCCGAGGACCAGCGGGCCGGAGAGCCAGGTGGAGGCGATCGCGACCGCGGGGATGGTCAGGCCGATGCTGGCGAGCGCGGAGCCGAGAGCCAGGTTGAGGCTGGTCTGCACCCGGTTGCGCAGGGCCGCGCGCAGCGCCGCGATGGTCTCCGGCAGCAGCACCATCATGGCGATCACCACGCCGACCACGGCGTGCGGCAGCCCGGCGTCGTCCACCGCGGACTCGATGGTCGGCGAGACGCCCTTGGCCAGGCCCACCACCGCGACCAGCGCGACGGCGAGCAGCAGCAGGCTGACGCCGGCGGCCCGCACGGTGGGCGGGCTCGCGTGGTCCTCGTCCTCGACCCGGATCTCCCCCTCCGCCGTGACGGGGAGGAAGTAGTCCCGGTGCCGGAGGGTCTGGGTGGTCACGAACAGCCCGTACACCACCAGCGAGGCAGTGGCCGCGTAGGCCAGTTGGGTGGTGGAGAACTGCGGGCCCGGGGCACTGGTGGTGAAGGTCGGCAGCACCAGGCTGAGAGTCGCGAGGGTCGCGACGCAGGCGAGGGCGGCGCCGGTGCCCTCGGCGTTGAAGACGGCGGTGCGGTACTTCAGCGCGGCCACCAGGATGGACAGTCCGAGAATCCCGTTGCAGGTGATCATCACGGCGGCGAACACGGTGTCCCGGGCCAGGGTCGCGGACTTGTCCCCGCCGTCGGCCATCAGCGTCACGATCAGCGCGACCTCGATCACGGTGACCGCCACCGCGAGCACCAGCGATCCGAAGGGCTCCCCGGTCCAGTGCGCGATCACCTCGGCGTGGTGCACGGCGGCCAGCACCGCACCCACCAGGAAGCACGCGACCACCGCCACCACCCAGCCCGGCAGGTCCTCGTGCCAGGTCAGGGCGAGGACGACGAACGCGGTCACCGGAACGACGACGGTCCATTGCGCGGTCATCGCGCGGAACTTGGTGATCATGCGCCCGAGGATCCCAGACCTCGGCCCGGGCGGCCGGGTGCCCGCGCCGGGACGCCCACGGACGGGGCAGGACTCGCTCCCGTCCGCCGACGGACCCGCAGGAGCCCGGCGGTCCGCGGGTGGCCGTCGAGGACCACCGGTGGTCAGCCGCCGTATTCGGCCAGGTAGCGGAGCACCTTGTCGACGTGCGGCCGCACCCGCTCCGGGACGCCCCCGGCGGCCGCCACGCTCTTGTCGCTGGTGCGGTAGGCGGCGGCGACCAGGGCGGGCAGGTCCCGGGTGAAGCCGCGCCGCTTTATCTGCTGGTCGAGCCAGCAGACGTAGTTGCCCATCGCGGCGATCGCGTCGCCCGGGTCCAGGTAGGACTTCGGGCCGGGGTGGCTGGCCGCCCTGGACCAGGCCTCGAAGACGGCGGGCGTCCACATCGCGATGCCGTACTCGCCGGTCTCCGGGCGGGCCGCGTTCGGGTCGAAGCCGCTCTCGGCCTTGAGCATCGCGGCCAGCAGGACCGGCGTGATCTCCGGCTCCGGGCAGCGCCGGGCCGCGTCCTCGATCATGCCCCGGTAGGGCGCCGGGACGTCCGAGCCCGCCGGGATCGCCCCGGGCAGCGGGGGCGGCCCGGCGCGGTGGCCGCCCGCACCGGTCGGCTCGGGGCCGCCGGCCAGCGCGAGGAGGACCGCGGTGCAGGTCAGCAGGGAGAGGCCGGCCCGGACGGCGGCGCGGCGGCGACCGGGCGGACGGGCGGTCGCCCGGGCCACCAGCGCGGCCAGGTCGGTGCGGGCCCGCTGGTCCCGGTCGGCGGTCAGGCAGGCGGCCACCACGGCCCGCCAGGGGGCCGGCACCGCCTGGTCCAGCCGCAGCGGGACGGCGCCGCGGGCGTACGCCTGGGCCGCCAGCGAGCGGGCCCGGGCGGTGGCGCCGAGGAAGGGGTGCAGCCCGCCGGTGAGCAGTTGGTGGGCGATCACGCCGTAGGCCCAGATGTCGGCGGTGGGGCGCAGGGCGACGCCGCGCGCCCCGGTCCGCTGGGACCACCACTCGGGCGGGACGTGGTCGGGCGAGCCGAGCGGCGGGGCGTACGCGTGGGTGCCCTCGAGTTCGGAGGTGAGGCCGAAGTCGGCGATCTTGGCGGTGCCGTCGGGCATCAGCAGGATGTTGGCCGGTTTGAGGTCCCCGTGGACCCAGCCGGCCCGGTGCATGTGGGTCAGTCCGGAGCAGACCTGGGCGAGGATGCGCTCGGCGCCGGGCACCGGCGTGCCGGGGCGGGCAGTGGCGAGGAGGTCCTGGAGGCTGCGGGCCGCGCGTTCCATCACCAGCGCGACGGCCCCGTCCAGGGCGGGGTGGTCCGGATCCTCGACGGTGACCACCGCGAGGGTGCGGATCAGGTGGGGGTGGTCGGCGCGGCGGCTGAACCGCAGCTCGCTGCCGGCCATCTGGGCCGCGGTGCGGCGCTGACCCGGGCTGAGCCCGGCCGGACCGAGGATCTTGACGGCGGCCCCGGTACCGTCCGGGCCCTCGGCGGCGTAGACGCTGCCCCAGGCTCCCGCGCCGAGGAAGGCGCCGGTGCGGTAGCCGGCCACGAGGTAGCCCTCGGGGAGCTCGAAGGGCGGGAGGCCCCGCGGCGGGTGCCGCTGCTCCGGCGGCCCGGGGTCGGGCCGCGGGGCGGGCGTCACGGCCGGGCGGCCGGGCGCCGGGCCGGCAGCAGCGCCAGGTGCTCCTCCCGGACCAGGTCGAACTTGAGGGCCAGGGCGACGAGTTCCTCGCGCTTGCCGCCGGCCGGGCCCTCCTCGTACGGCTCGCGCAGCCGCAGCTTGGTGCACACCAGGTAGTCGATGTGGTAGTTCACCGCCGAGCGGGTCAGTCCCCGGCAGGAGGGCAGGGCGCGCAGCCGGGCCAGCACCTCGGTGACGCCGGGGACGGCCGCGGTGGAGGGCGAGCGCAGCCGGGGCTCGCAGAGCGCGAGCAGGACGAGGAAGTACTTGGCGGTCGGGTCCAGGGCGAAGGGGCTGACGGTGTGTTCGCCGTCGGCGCCGCGCTGGCCACCGTCCAGGTAGGCGTGCTGGGGGGCGAAGACCTTGAAGGAGGCGGGTTCCCCGAGGGCCGGCAGGAGCACCCGGGAGAGTTCGAAGGGAACGGGCGCGCCGAGCCGTCCGGGCGCCACCTTGATGTGCTCCCCCGCGCCCTCCAGGTTCTCCACCACGTAGGTGGCGGTGGTGCTGAAGTTCGACAGCCGCCAGTAGTCCTCGGCGGCGGCCACCTCGCCGGCACGGCGGGAGACGCCCTGGTCGGACAGCGGGATGGCGACCGGCCGCCCGGGCTCGCCGCGCCCGAACACCGCCGTCTCGCCCGGGCCCATCCGCAGCAGTGCGGGCGCTGCGCCGGGCGCCATGTCCGGCCCCGGACTGGGCAGTTGCACGATGACCGTGTCCACGCCGCCACCTCCGCTGGGGATCGGGTCGATGGTATCCGTCCGATTCGCCGGCTTGGCAAGCCGCCACCCGGACGAGTGAAGGGGACCGGACCCGACGACAGGGCGGCGGCCGTACGCCGATGAACTGACCGCCCGTCAGGCCGGATTCCGGCCATCCGCTGAACGTTCGGCGAACGATTGCAGCCAGTAGTTGAACAGTCACCATGAGTGTGACGCAACGCACACGCATGACTTCCACGATGTGTGCAAGACTCATCTCAAGGAGTGAGATTCCCTTAATTTCCAAGGAGGTTCGTATCATGCGCACTCGGATCGCAGCTGTGATGCTGACGGTGGCGGGGATCGCGACCCTGACGGCCGGTCCCGCCACGGCCGCCACGGCGACGTCCGAGACCGACACCGCGGCCTGCGCCTCGGTGCTCAACCACCCCTGCGTCTCGCACCGGATAGACGGCGAGGGTGTCGTCGGCGTCGCCCAGGTCAGCGCCGACCCGGACCAGTTGACGGTGGTCCAGGTCGACGTCCGCACCCAGAAGGCCTGGGGCAGCCCGTGGGAGCCGGTCGCCACCGCCACCACCGTGAAGCTCGGCTCGGCCCAGGCCGTCACCCCGCGGGTGACCGCCGCCGGGCCGCGGATCATCTGCGCCACCGCCGGTCCGGCGCTGGACGCGAGCAAGCAGGTCACCACCTGTACCAACCCGTTCTGATCGGAGGCCGCCCGGACGCACGACCCGCTCCGCACGGCGGGAGCGCCTCCGCAGGGCAGGGCGACGGGAGCCGGGGCGCACGCGCCCCGGCTCCCTCCACACCCCCACCGCCGGCACCGGCCTCGACCACCGGCATCGACTTCCACCGCCGGCACCGGCTTCCGTCGGCGGCGACGCCGGACGGGGCGCCCGGAGCCCCGGACCAGCGGGCCCGTCGGCCCCGGGTGGACCTGGAGCCCCCGTTCACGGCAAACTGGTCTAGACCTTGGAGGTCTAGACCTCAGCCTCGCCTCAGAACGGTGGACCAGTATGGAAATCGTGATCGTCCCTGACGCCTCAGCGGCCGGCGAACTCATCGCCACGGCGATCACCGATCTGCTGACCGAGAAGCCCGACGCCCTGCTCGGCGTCGCGACCGGCTCGACCCCGCTGCCGGTCTACCAGTCCCTCGCCGCCCGGGTCCGGGACGGCCGGCTGGACGCCTCGAGGGCGCGGATCTGCCAGCTGGACGAGTACGTCGGCCTGCCGGCCGGGCACCCGGAGTCCTACCGCTCGGTGGTGCTGCGCGAGGTCGTCGAGCCGCTCGGCCTGACCGAGGACTCCTTCCTGGGCCCGGACGGCAACGCGGCGGACATCGCCTCGGCCGCCGCCGCCTACGACCGCGCGCTGGCCGAGGCCGGCGGCGTGGACCTGCAGCTGCTCGGCATCGGCACCGACGGCCACATCGGCTTCAACGAGCCGTGCTCCTCGCTCGCCTCGCGCACCCGGATCAAGACCCTGACCAGGCAGACCCGGGTGGACAACGCCCGCTTCTTCGACAGCCTCGACGAGGTCCCGCACCACGTCATCACCCAGGGCATCGGCACCATCCTGGAGGCGCGCCACCTCGTGCTGCTCGCCACCGGCGAGGCCAAGGCCGAGGCCGTCGCGCTGGCCGTCGAGGGCCCGCTGGCCGCCGCCGTCCCCGCCTCGGCGCTGCAGCTGCACCCGCACGCCACCGTGGTGGTGGACGAGGCCGCCGCCTCCCGCCTCAAGCTGGCCGACTACTTCCGCGACACCTACGCCGCCAAGCCGGCCTGGCAGAAGCTCTGACCCGTACGGGTGCCGGGGGCCCGGGCTCCGGCGGTGGTCCTTCCGAGGGCCGCCGGACCCCGGGCCCCTTCCGGTCGCGCGCGGCCGTTCAGCGCTTGCGGAGCCACTCGGCGAAGGCCTCCAGCGCCGGGCCCGGGTCGCGGCGGCCGACGCCGATCCGGAAGCGGTCGGTCGGGGTGGGGGTGAGCTCGGAGCGGAACATGCTCGCGGGCATCAGCAGGACACCCGCCTGCTCGACCAGCGCGGTGCAGAACTCCTCCACCCCGTCCGCGCCCAGGTAGCGCGGGTAGCTGACGCAGCCGCCGTCCGGGGCGCGCCACTCGAAGAGCTCGGGGAACTCCGCGAAGAAGGCGTCGAACAGCGGCAGGTTCTCCGCGATGATGCCCCGGTTGCGGGCCAGGATCCGCTCCCGCGCGGTGACGGCGATCCGGGCCAGCACCTCGCTGGGGGCCGAGTTGCAGATCGTGGTGTAGTGCTTGGCCCGCTCCAGCCGGCTGCGCAGCTCGCCGTCCCGGCAGGCGATCCAGCCGATCCGCAGCCCGGGCAGGCCGAGCGCCTTGGAGGTGACGTTCAGCGACAGCGCGGTCTCGGAGAGGTCGGCGGCCTGCGGCAGCGTGCGCTCGGGGTCGCGTTCCAGGCCCCGGTAGACCTCGTCCGAGAAGAGCCGGACGCCGCGCTCGCCGCACAGCTCGGCCAGGCGGGCGAAGTCGGCGGCGTCGATCACCGCGCCGGTCGGGTTGTTCGGGAAGTTGACCGACAGGACCTTGGTGTTCGGCCGCATTGCCGCCTCGACGGCGTCCAGGTCGAGCGCCCAGTCCCGCCGCTCGTCGAGCGCCACCCCGGTGACCTCGCACAGCGAGAGCGGGATCGTCTCGGCGGACTGGTAGTTGGGGGTGAGCACCACCGCGTGGTCGCCCGGTTCGAGGAGCACCTGCATGGCGAGGTTGATCCCCTCCTGGGCGCCGCCGAAGCAGATCACGTCGTCCGCCCCGACCCGCTCGTACATCCCGGCGATCGCCTGGCGCAGGCCGGGATCGCCGAAGGTCTCGGTGTAGCCGAGCGCGAGGGTGTCCCAGGCCTCGCGGTCCTCGGGGCCGGCCAGGGCGAGCAGCTCGGCCATCGTCATGGTCTGGGCGTCGGAGGCGGTGAGGTGGTGGCGGGCGGTGAACTCCCAGCGGGAGAAGTAGGTTTCGAGCCGGAAGTCGGGCAGTCGGGTCATCGGTGTCAGTCCTTCCTGGTGCCGGCGCCGGGACCGGTGCCGGCAGCGGCGCTGTTTCCGGCCCCCGCCCCGGCCCCGGCTCGGGCGCCGGGGGCCGCCGGGTGTCTGAGCTCGGCGAGCAGGGCGTAGGCGGTGGAGCGGGAGATCCGCAGTGCGGCGGCGACGGCGGGGACGGCCCGGCGGACGGCGAACACCCCGGCCTCGTCCAGTTCGCGCAGGACGGCGAGCCGGTCCTCCCGGGTGAAGCGCTCCGCAGGTCGGCCCCGGGCCCGGACGTGGCCGCCGATCACGTCGTTCATCCGCTCGGTCCAGTCCCGCTCGAACAGCGGCTCGGGGCGCGGTGCGGTGGGCGCGGCGAAGTTCGCCAGCAGCGCCGCGGCCTGCTCCAGCGGGCCGCGGTCGAGGTTGACGCAGAGCACCGCCGAGGGCCTACCGGTGGCGTCGCGCAGGACGGCGCTGACCGAGGAGAGCCGGCGCCCGTCCGGCAGCAGCTTCTCGTAGGGGCCGTAGACGTCGGGCGCGGAGGGGTCCAGCCGGTCCAGTTCGCCGAGCAGCGACGGATCGCCGGGGGCTCGGGTGGTCATCGGGTTCCAGATGGCCAGCACCCGGTCGGTGGCGGTGTCGTGCAGGACCACCTCGGCGTACGGGCCGAGGAGCAGGGCGACCGCCCGGCAGACCGGCGACCAGGTCCGGACGCGCGGGTCGGGCTTTTCGGCAGGCATGCACGGACTGTACGTCCGGCCCGGACACTTCGTCCAGGCCTCGTCCGGGTCTCGTCCGGGTCCCGTCCGGGCCCGGGTGCGCCGGAGGCCCCGCCCACGGGTGCGGGCGGGGCCTCC
>NZ_JBEPAK010000302.1:0-7473 GCF_040298565.1 Kitasatospora sp. NPDC001539
GGCCGCGCCCGGCCCTCGTGGCCGGGGCACCGCCGACCCCGCCCCGCCTGGAGCCCACCGTGCCGCTGACCCCCCTGTTCGCCGCCGTCGACATCGGCGGCACCAAGATCGCCGGCGCGCTGGTCGACGGCGACGGACGGCTGCGGCACCGGCTCCAGCTGCCCACGCCCGCCCGGGAGCCCGGCCCTGCCGTGCTCGCCGTCGTGCACCAGGTGCTGGAGCGACTCGCCGCAGCAGCCGACTGGGCCGGCGTGACGGCCGTCGGGATCGGCAGCGCCGGCCCGGTCGACCTCGCCGACGGCAGCGTCAGCCCGGTCAACATCCCCGGCTGGCGGGGCTTCCCGCTGGTCGCCGAGATCGCCGCGCACCCCGCGGTGGCCGCCCGCGCGCTGCCCGTCCGGCTGGCCGGGGACGGCGTCGCGATGGCCGCCGCCGAACACTGGCAGGGCGCCGCCCGGGGGGCCGCCAACGCGCTCTGCCTGGTGGTCTCGACGGGCGTCGGCGCCGGACTGGTGCTCGACGGCACCGTCCGGCCGGGCCCCAGCGGCAACGCCGGGCACCTCGGCCACATCACCGTCGAGCTCGACGGCGAGCCCTGCCCGTGCGGCTCGCGCGGCTGCCTGGAGGGCCTCGCCAGCGGCACCGCGATCGCCCGCCGGGCACTCGCCGACGGCTGGCGGCCCCCCGGCGAGGACCGCACCGCCCGGGCCGTCGCCGCGTGCGCCGCGGCGGGCGACCCGATCGCCCTCGCCTCCTTCGACCGCGCCGCCCAGGCCCTGGCTGCCGGGATCGCCGCCACGGCCGCCCTGGTCGACCTCGACCGGGTGGTGGTCGGCGGCGGCGTCGCCACCGCCGGGGACGTGCTGTTCGCGCCGCTCGCCCGCCACCTGGACCGCTACGCCGCCCTCTCCTACGTCCGCGGGCTGGACGTGCGCCGCGCCGAACTCGGCACCGATGCCGGGCTGATCGGGGCGGCGGCACTCTGCCGCTGACCGCCCGCCCAGCCGCGCGACCGCCCGCCCGCCGCTGACTGCCCGCTGCTACTCGGAGCCCGCCCGCAGCGGCCGCGCCGGGCCCCGCCCGTGGCGGCCGCGCCGGGCCCCGCCGCCGATCGGAGACCCGCGCCATGCCGCCGTACGCCCTGCTCGACAACCCGGTCCGCCGCTACGCCTGGGGCTCCCCCACCGCCATCCCCGCGCTCACCGGCACCGCGCCCGACGGCACCCCGCAGGCCGAACTGTGGATGGGCGCGCACCCCTCGGCGCCGTCCCGGGTCGGCGGCCGGCCCCTCGACGAGCTGATCGCCGCCGACCCGGACGGCCTGCTCGGGCCGGACACCGTACGGCGGTTCGGCCCGGCGCTGCCCTTCCTGTTCAAGGTGCTGGCCGCCGACCGGGCGCTGTCGCTCCAGGTCCACCCCTCCCGCGCGCAGGCCGAGGCCGGGTACGCGGACGAGGAGGCCCGGGGCATCCCCCGGGACTCCCCGCGACGGGTGTACCAGGACCGCTCGCACAAACCGGAACTGCTCTGCGCTCTGGGTGAGTTCGAAGCCCTCTGCGGTTTCCGACCGGCCGCCGGGACCGCCCGGCTGCTGGACGCCCTCGGTGTGCTCGCCCCCTGGGCGGCCCTGCTGCGCGACCGGCCGGCCGCCGAGGCGCTCCCCGTGCTGCTGCGCCGGGCCCTGGCCTGCGGCCCGGCCGAACTCGCCACCGTCACCGAGGCCGTGACCCGGGCGGCGGCGTCCGGCGGACCGTACGCCGAGGCGTGTGCCGCCTACGCCCGCGTCGCCGGGCAGTACCCCGGCGACGCCGGACTGGCGGCCGCGCTGCTGCTCAACCACGTCCGGCTCACCGCCGGGCAGGCACTGTACCTGGACTCCGGGGTGCCGCACGCCTACCTGCGTGGCACGGGCGTGGAGTTGATGGCCAACTCGGACAACGTGCTGCGCTGCGGGCTCACGGCCAAGCATGTCGACATCGACGGCCTGACGGCGGTGACGTCCTTCCGCACGGGCCCGCCCCGGATCCTCACCCCCGAGCCCGGCACCCTGGAATTCCCCTCCCCGGCCGCGGAGTTCCGACTCTCCCTGGTGCGGCCGGGCGACCACCCGGTGCGCGTCGAGCGGCCCGCTCCGCAGATCCTGCTCTGCGTCGCGGGCCGCGCCCTGCTGCGCGCCCCCGGCCACCCGGACCTCGCGCTGCCCCCGGGCGCGTCCGCCTACCTGCGCCCGGGCGCCGGGCCGGTCGAGCTGACCGGCCCGGGGGCGGAGCTGTTCCGGGCCACCACGGGACGGTAGCCCGCCCGGCGGGACGAGGGTCGGCGGTCCGCCCGACCCGACGGGGCCGGCGATCCGCCCGGCGGTCCGCCCAACCCGACCGGGCCGGCGATCCGCCCGCGTGACGGCGGGCCCTCAGGCCGGCAGGGGATGGCCGAAGAGCAGGTCGTACCCGTCAGGGAGCTGCTCGATCACCCGCTCGACCAGTTCCTCCGGGACCAGATCCGCCACGGTGCTGAGCACCGCCCCGATGTCCCACTGCGCGGTGGCCGGCGTCGCCCCGTCGATCCAGCCGACCACGGCCGACACGAAGCGCTCGGCGGTCAGTGGCTCGGCGGCGGGCTGGGCGTCGCGCAGCAGCGGGGCGTACGTCGCGGGCAGCGCGTCGGCGAGTTCGCTCCGTTCGGCACCCACCAGGTGCTCACCGAGCAGGGCGAGCACGACCCGGACGGCGTGGTCCGCCTCCGCCTCACCGCGGTACTCTCCGCGTTCCACGACGCGGGCGAGGAATTCCTGCCAGGAGATGGTCATCGCTTCCTCCATCCGGTCGGTTCGCGGGATCCCGGCCGGACCGGCGGCCGAGGGTCCGGGGCCGCTCATCGCAGGCCGTGACCGCCGGGGGACGTACCGGTTCCCGTGCTGCTCAGCGTACTGCGCTCGGAGCGGCCTGATCCCGCGGATCCGGGCCGGGATCCGCAGCCGCGGAGGAGGTCGCCGGGCGTGCGCCGCGGTCCGGTCCCCCTGGGCGCCGAGCCGGTGCTGCCGCCGCCGGTGCCGCCCGTGCCGGAGCCCGTCGCAGCGCTGCCGCCACTGCCGCCGCCGGGCGAACGGATCGACGCCGTTGTCGATCACGCCGCCGGCCCGCGCCGTCACCGGCACGGGAGTCCACGGTTCGGGCGGCGGGGTCAGCCTGCCGAGGCTCGGCACCGCCTGCGCGTGCCGCGCTGCGTGCCCACCACGGGGCCGGAGCGGGCCGCGACCCGCTGGGCCGGCGCGACCGTCTGCGTGGCCGGGGTCAGGGCCTCGCCACGCGCCGTGTCCGACATAAATGCCGAGAGAAAGCGCCGCTCGTTCTCGCTCAGTTTGCGGGAGCGACCGGATTCCCGGTCCCGCGCGACCACCACGGTCCGCGCCCGCATAAAGGTGAGGGGATCCCGGCAGACATTCACCTCGACCTGCGCGGAACTCCGCCCGATCCGCTCGACGGTCAGCCGCACCGACAATGGCTCGGGCCGGTGGTGCAGCTGCTCCAGGTAATCGATCTCGTGCCGCGCGATAATGAATCCGGACGGGAACAGCGATTCCCGTACGGCCGTCGCGTGGTGACAGAACAGGTCGTAAATCCCCTCCTGGAT
The DNA here is from genome assembly GCF_040298565.1 of Kitasatospora sp. NPDC001539. NCBI lineage: Bacteria > Bacillati > Actinomycetota > Actinomycetes > Kitasatosporales > Streptomycetaceae > Kitasatospora > Kitasatospora sp. NPDC001539. Next base: position 3,631 of record NZ_JBEPAK010000302.1, read on the forward strand.
GTAGCCGACCAGCCGGGCGTTGTTGATGTGCCCGTTCTCGTCGACGTCGCTCCAGCGGGTGGGGCAGGACAGCACGTGCGCGCGGGGGAACACCGCGCTCACTGCTGCGTCAGCCCGGCCGCGGCCCCGGCAGGGAGCAGCGCACGCTGCAACCTGGCGTAGTAGCCGGAGTGTTCGGCCGCCATCCGGGCCGCTGTCCAGCCCTCCTCGGCGGCCTCGGCCGCGGCCCGGACGACCAGGCTGTCCAGCACCGCGTCGACCGAGCGGCAGAGTTCGGCGACGGCCGCGAGCCGTTCGGTGACGTCGGCCGCGCCGGCCTTCCCGGACGGGAATGCGGCCAGTGAGTCGACGGCGAGCTGCAGATCGTCGATGGCGTCCGACCGCTTTTCCGCAGGGGAATTCCGCATGATTTTCTCCATGACCAATTCGGGCCATTACGGCCCGGTAACTGACGTTCGAATACACCGGATCGGTGCCAACCCCCCGACGGCTTCGACGCTATCCCAGTCGACGCGGGTCCGCAGATGGTTTTAGGACGGTGACGGGAAACTGACTTCCATTGGAGTAGTTTGCCGGGGTACACAATATGCCCCATCAGCCGATCGCGGTAAGCAGAACGAGTGGTATCGGCGACCCGCCGAGCAAGATCGACTACCGTCCGTCACTCATCTGGTAGGGGGGCGGCCGCCGCCGGCCACCAGCGCGCCTTGTACAGCTGCGCCCCGCGCAGCGTCCGCGCGCCCTCCGGACGGTGCAGCCGGATCACCGAGGTGCACCAGTCGCACGGGGAGCGGTGATCGGGGCGCACCGTGAGCAGCCGCCCGGTGCCCGGGTCGTCGCCGATGCTCTTGACGTCCCGCTCGTCGGCCGGCTCGGCCAGCCGAACGGCGGTGAACCCGTCGGCGGCGGGGTCGTACTGCCAGAGGCCGGTCAGCGAGCTCACCCAGAACCGGCCCGGCGCGCCCAGCGCCGGCGCGAGGTCATGGCCTCCCCGGCCCGGCAGCGGAGCGGTCCGGACGGCGCTCAGGGTGGGCTCGTCCGGGGCGCCGCCGACCCGCAGCCCGGTCAGCTCGTCGTCGCCCAGCACCCAGAGCAGGCCGGTGCGTTCGTCCCAGGAGACCCCGTGCGCTCCGGCGAGGCGGAAGGTCGCGTGAGCGGTCGCCCGCGAGCCCTGCGAGGCGGCGTACAACCGCACCCAGCCCCCGGCGCTCGCGGCGACCGCGACATTGCCGTCCGGGAGCAGCTCGATGCTGTGCGGGTTGACGTCCCGGCCGAGGTCCGCCGCCCACCGGCTGCGGCCGGTGGCGGTGTCGACGACGGCGGCGAGTCCGCCGGAGGCGGTGGTCAGCAGATAGCGGCGGCCGTCCAGCGTCCGGCTCTTGGCCTCGTCCGGACCGGTCCAGCTCCACTCCGGGTGGAGGTCGGCGAGGTCGGACGCCCGGTCCGCGGTCCAGGACCACACCAGCACCGGCTCCTGCGTTTGCTGACTTCGCGTCAGCTCCTCGCTCCACTCCAGCACGAGGACGCGGCGGGACGCCTGGTCGGCGACGACCACCTGCGCGACGGAGGGGGGAGAGGCGGAGGAGGCGTACGCGCGGCCCGCGGGCGCGCAGAGCAGCAGGGCGGCGCACAGGGCGGGGAGGGCTCGACTCGGCACGCCTCCAACCGTGCGCGCTCCACCGTGGACCGCATGCCGCCCGACCGCGCACACCGCTCGAACGGGTCGTCAGATTCGCCCGGAGATCCGGTCCGCGGCCCGGGCGATCGGCGAGGTGGTGGAACGTCCGGCCGCCTCCTGCCGATCCGCCGCGTGGTACGCGGCGTACAGCGCGTGCACGCCGAGCCAGCGCAGCGGTTCCGGCTCCCAGCGGCGCACGGTGTGGCCCACCCAGGGCAGCCCGGTCAGCTCGGTGTCCCGCCCGAGCACCAGGTCGCGCAGGGTGCGCCCGGCCAGGTTGGCGGTGGCCACGCCGCTTCCGACGTACCCGCCCGCCCAGCCGAGCCCGCTTCCCCGGTCCAGCTCGACGGTGGCGCACCAGTCCCGGGGCACACCCAGCACGCCCGCCCAGGCGTGGTCGATCCGGGCGTGCGCGGCGGCGGGGAAGAACCGGTCCAGCATCGCGCGCAGTTGGCGGACGGTCTCCGGCTGGGTGCCGCCGTCCGCGTCCGTCCGGGAGCCGAACCGGTAGGGGACGCCCCGGCCGCCGAGCGCGATCCGGTCGTCGGCGGTGCGCTGGGCGTACGTGTGGGCGTGCGCGAAGTCTCCGAGGACTTCCCGGCCGTGCCATCCGGTCCGCGCCCAGAACTCGGCGGGGAGCGGCTCGGTGGCGATCATCGCGGAGTTCATCGGCAGCCAGGTGCGCCGCTCCCCGCGCAGTCCGGCGGTGAAACCCTCGGTGGCGCGCAGCACCCGGTCCGCGGTCACCGTGCCGTACGGGGTGACGGCACGGGGCCTGCTCCGGCCGGAGCCGGGCCGGACGGCGGTCACGGCCGTGTTCTCGTGGATCTCCACGCCGAGCTCTCGCACCACCCGGGCCAGCCCGCGGACCAGCTTGGCGGGCTGGATGCGGGCACCGTACGGGGACCACACCCCGCCCAGCACGCCCGCGACGCCGATCCGGTCGGCGGCCTGCTCGGCGGTGAGCTCCTCGACCCGCCCCTCGCCGTACGCGCGCTCCGCCGCCACGTGCGTCCTCAGCCTCCCCAACTGCGGCTCGCTCCAGGCGACTCGCAGCACTCCGCCATGGACGATGTCGGCGTCGATCCGCTCCGCGCGGGCCACGTCCGCGACCTCGCCCACCGCTTCGTCCATCACCCGTTGCATCGCCGCCGCGCCGGGCCGCCCGTAGCGCTCGGCGAAGGCTGCGCGCCCCGCGAAGCCGTTGTACAGCCAGCCGCCGTTGCGCCCCGAGGCGCCGTACCCGCAGAAGCGGCGCTCCAGCAGGGCGATCCGCAGGGAGGGGTCCGCCTTCTTGAGGTAGTAGGCCGTCCAGAGCCCGGTGTACCCGCCGCCGACGACGCACACGTCGACGTCCCGGTCCCCCGGCAGGCCGGCCCCGGCCTCCGGGAGGCCGCTCGCCGCGTACCAGAACGACACCTCGCCGTTGACCGCTGCCACCGGGACCTCCCGCACCGTCGCTGACCTGCCCGGACGCTACCGCCGGGAGATCACCGGGACCACCCCGCACAGTGCCAGGATCCCCGGGCCGGGCCAGCCACCCTGTCAGCTCTCCAGCAGCGCGAGCACCGGCGTCCAGCGGTAGGCCCCGGGCGTGAAGTCGGCGATCCGCACGCCCATCCGCCGCAGCTTCGCCAGACTCTCCCCGTACGCCGGGTGCGCCGCCTGGGCGGCGCTGAGGCAGGGCTGCACGGCGACGGGGATCCCCCACCCGTAGGACTCGCAGAGGATCCCCAGCGCGAGGGTGTCCGAGATGCCGGCGGCCCACTTGTTGATCGTGTTGAAGGTCGCCGGTGCGACGACGAGGGCATCCGGGTCGGGCAGCGGCCGGGGATCGCCCGGCTTGCGCCAGGCGGAGCGGACGGGGTGCCCGGTCTGCGCCTCGATGGCGGCGACGTCGATGAAACCCGTGGCGAGCGGGGTCGCCACCACGCCGACGTCCCAGCCCCGGTCCTGCGCCGCGGAGATCAACTCCCCGACGCCGCCCGCGACTCCCGCCGCGCACACCACGACGTAGAGCACGGGTGTCCTCGCCCCTGCCATCCCGCCCACTCCCCTCTCACCACCGGCGGACCACCGGGCCGCGGAGCGCGGCCGCCACCGCGGCGCCGGCCCCGCGGGCCCCGGCCCAGGCTAGCCAGTGCCCGGGCCGGCAGCGCCCCCGC
>NZ_JBEPAK010000303.1:0-7351 GCF_040298565.1 Kitasatospora sp. NPDC001539
GGCGATGTGTTCCGCACATCAACTGGTCGGCACATCCACTGTTCCGCAAATGGGCCCCCCCCCGCCGCACGGCCGGGGGCGGGCCCATGCGGGCGCGCGGGAGCTCAGCGCTCCCAGCGGTAGAACTCGCGCGCCATGGCGTCCTTCGGCTCGCGCCACGTGGCCGGGTCGTAGGCCTGGACGAAGGCGGTCAGGCGGTCGCTGACGGACCGGAACTCCGGGTGGCCGAGGACCTTGGCGACGGCCGGTCCCGGCGGGCGGTCGGCCTCGATCAGGTGCAGGTAGACGTCGCCGAACTGGAAGAGGCTGCGGCCGGTGACGCCGATCAGGTGGGGCAGTTCGCCCCGGTCGGAGTCGGCGAACACCTCGGCGATGTCCGGGGCCGACTCGGGCTTCATCCGGGCGACGATCAGGGCGCGATGGGTCCCGCTCATTGCTCGGCCGCCCGCTTCTCGACCTTCTCGCGGATCAGCTGCATCTGGATCCGCGAGTTCTTGTTGATGTGGTTGACCATGCCCTCGTCGTCCACGGGGGCGGTGGGCTTCATCGCGAAGTCCTGGATCCAGCGCATCTTGGTGCCGGCCGGGACCTCCGCGTACTCCCAGCGGATCTCCATGAACTCGAACGGGCCGGGCTCCACCCTGCGGGCGTTGACCGCGAGCGAGGGCTTGTCGGTGGTGCGCTCGGAGACCCAGCTCCACACCATGCCGTTCTCGTCGGGGTGCATGGTGAGCCGGAACCGCACCCGGTCGCCGTCCCGCTCCAGCACCTCGACCGAGGCGTACTCGCTGAACAGCTCGGGCCAGTTCTCCAGGTCGTTGGTCATCTCCCAGACCAGGTCGAGGGGAGCGTTGATGACGATCTCGTTGTCGGTGTGTCCGGGCATCTCAGGCACCAGCCTTCGTCGCGAGGGAGGCGTTGACCAGCTCCATGAACTCGGCGGGCGTCTTGGCGGATTCGGCACCGGAGGTGATCTTGAGGCCGTGCCGGTTCTCCAGCTCGCCGACGACGCCGAGCAGCCCGAGGGAGTCGATGCCGAACTCCTCGAACCGGGCGTCCGGCTGCCGCATGTCGTCGGGGTCGACGGTGACGCCGGCCCGGGCCTGGAGCAGGTCGGCCAGCTCCGTATAGCTGAGGGTGTTGCTCACGGGATTTCCCTTCGAAGGAGGAACGGAGGAGGGAGGTGGACGGGGTCGGGCCCCGGGGTGGCGGGCCCGGGATCAGGGCCGGTCGCCGCGCCGGAGCACCAGCGCGGAGTTGGAGCCCATCAGCCCGCGGCTGAGCACCAGTGCGGTGCGCAGCTCGGCCGGGCGGGCGCGACCGGTCACCAGGGCGAGGTCGTGGCAGACCTCGGTGACGTTGGGGGTGGGCGGCAGCACGCCGTCCTCCATGGCCAGCACGGCGGCGGTCACGTCCAGCATCGGCGCGCCGCAGTAGGCCCGTCCGGTACCGGCCTTGGGGGCGGTGACCGGGACGTGCTCGACCGCCGGGCCGAGTGCGTCGGCCAGCGCGAGGGCCTCGGCCCGGTCCGCGGCGGGGACGCCGAGCGCGTCCGCGAAGACCACGTCGACCTCCTCGGGCGCCGTCCGGGCCTCGTCCAGCGCGATCCGGATCGCCGCGGCCAGCCCCTCGCGGGACTCCTCCCAGCGGGAGGCCCCGGTGAAGGTCGCGCCGTGTCCGGCGACCTGCGCCCGGACGGTGGCGCCGCGCCGCCGGGCCACCTGCTCGTCCTCGAGCAGGAGCATCGCGCCGCCCTCGGCCGGCGCGAACCCGCAGGCGTGGGCGGTGAACGGCAGGTAGGCCGCGTCGGGCTGGTCGGCCAGGCTCAGCTCGGGATAGCCGAGCTGGCAGACCATCGAGTACGGCGCGAGCGGGGCCTCGGCGGCGCCGACCACCAGTGCGTCGGTGCCCCGCTCGATGGCGCGGGCGGCGTGCGCGAGGGCGTCCAGGCCGCCGGCCTCGTCGCTGGCGACCACCCCGCACGGGCCCTTGTAGCCGCCGCGGATCGAGATCTGCCCGGTGCTGGCCGCGTAGAACCAGGCGATCGACTGGTACGGGCCGACGAACTTCGGCCCCTGGCCCCAGAGTTGCTGGAGCTCGCGCTGGCCGAACTCGCCGCCGCCGGAGCCGGCCGCGGTCACCACGCCGACCGCGAAGGGCTGTTCGGGATCGGGGCGGAAGCCGGCGTCCCGCACCGCCAGGTCGGCGGCGGCCATCGCGTAGTGCGTGAACCGGTCGGTCTGCACGAGGTAGCGGTTGTCGATCGCGGACGCCGGATCGAAGTCCCGTACCTCGCCCGCGATCTTGAGCGGCAGCTCGGTGCAGCCCTCACGGGATATCCGGTCGAGGACGCTCACGCCCTGCCTGGTGGCCTTCCAGAAGGCGTCGGCCCCGACGCCGTTCGGCGCCACCACGCCGAGGCCGGTGACCACCGCCCGGCGGCCCTGCTGACGTGACGTCATGGAACTCACCCCGTTCTGTTGAGCACGACGGCGGACTGGAATCCGCCGAATCCGCTGCCGACCGAGAGGATGTGGCTCAGCGGCAGCTCGCGCGCGGTGCGCGGCACGTAGTCGAGGTCGCACTCCGGGTCCGGAGTCTCGTAGTTGGCGGTCGGCGGCACCACGCCGTGGGCGAGCGCCAGGGTGCAGGCGACCACCTCGATCGCGCCGATGGCACCGAGCGAGTGCCCGACCATCGACTTGATCGAGCTCATCGGCGTCCGGAAGGCGTGGTCGCCCAGCGAGCGCTTGACCGCGGCGGTCTCGTGCCGGTCGTTCTGCTTGGTGCCCGAGCCGTGCGCGTTGACGTAGTCGACGTCGGTGCGGTCGACCCGGGCGTGGTCGAGCGCGTGGTCGATCGCCCGGGACATCTCCAGCCCCTCCTTGGTGAGGCCGGTCATGTGGTAGGCGTTGCCGAAGGTGGCGAAGCCGCCCACCTCGCCGTAGATCCGGGCGCCGCGTCGGCGGGCGTGCTCCAGCTCCTCCAGCACCAGCACGGCGCCGCCCTCGCCGAGGACGAAGCCGTCCCGGTCCGCGTCGAAGGGGCGGGAGGCGTGCTCCGGGTCGTCGTTGCGCTCGCTGGTGGCCTTGATGGCGTCGAAGCAGGCGACGGTGATCGGCGAGATCGGGGAGTCGGAGGCGCCGGCCACGCAGATGTCGGCGCGTCCCTCCTCGACGGCCTGGAAGCCGTAGCCGATCGCGTCCAGGCCGGAGGTGCAGCCGGTGGAGACGGTTTGCACCGGGCCGTGGGCGCCGACCCGCTCGGCCACCGCGGAGGCCAGGGTGCTGGGGGCGAAAGCGCGGTGCAACTGCGGCTCGGCCTGCCGGTGGTCCACGTCCCAGCGCGCGCCGCCGGCGCTGACCAGGGCGTAGTCGTGTTCCAGCCGGGTGGTGCCGCCGACGGCGGTGCCCAGCGAGACGGAGATCCGCCACGGGTCCTCGGCGGCCAGGTCCAGGCCCGCGTCGGCGATCGCCTCGTCGGCCGCGACCATCGCGAACTGCACGTAGCGGTCGGCCCGTCGGACGTCCTCCGGGCTCAGGCCGTGGGCCGCCGGGTCGAAGTCGCACTCGGCGGCGATCCGGGAGCGGAACCCGGCCGGGTCGAAGAGGGTGATGCCCCGGGTGGCGGTGCGGCCGGCCGTCAGGAGGTCCCAGAAGGCGGGGATCCCGATCCCTCCGGGCGCGACCACACCGATGCCCGTGACGGCGACGCGCCGTGTCACCGGGCCACCTTGGCGTGTTCCGGCGGTCCGGAGGCGGCGGACTCCTCGGTGCTGACGTGGCCGAGGTCGGGGCGCGGGGCGAGCGGGCCGCAGTGGAAGACCATCCGGGCCTCGGTGTCACCGACGTTGCGGAAGCGGTGCCGCATGTTGATCGGGATCATCAGGCCCTGGTCGGCCTTGAGCGGCCGGGTCTCCCCGTCGAGGTCCACCTCCAGCTCGCCGCAGACGACGTACACGAACTCCTCGGAGTACGGGTGGTAGTGCTCGTTGATCCGCTCCCCGGGCTTGACGATCGCCAGGCCCATGAAGCCGCTGGTCGACCCGCAGCTGGTCGGGGTGAGCATGGTGCGCAGTTCGGCGCCGTGGCGCCGGTTCTCCGGGGCCTCGTCGACGTTGACGATCGGTGGATACTGCGTGGTCATGGTGCTTTCCCTTACGTGAGTCGGCTGGACGTCAGTCGTCGGAGCTGCGGTCGGTGACCGGGCTCATGGCGCGGGCGGCGAGGAAGGCGCTCAGGCCCGCGACGGTGCGCAGGTCGCCCTGCGGACCGAGGTCCAGCAGCCGGGCCAGCTCGGCGGCCTCCCGGTCGCCGGCCACGCCGAGCGCGGCGGCCGGATCGGCCTCGGCCGGCACCCGCAGGTCGACCAGCCGCACCACGATGTCCTCGCGCTGGAAGACGGTGGCCGCCGCGACCGGGCCGGTCGGGTCGGCGGTGGCGAGGTTGTCGTGCTCGAAGAGCAGCTCGGCGAGGGCCTGCCCCTGGCCCGGGCGGACGGGGTACAGCACGGCGTGCCGGTGCAGCCGCCCGGAGGCCGGCGTGCCGGCGACGGCCTGGTGCCTGGCGGGCAGCGCCGCCCTGGCGAAGAAGGCGCGGGCGGCCATCGGGTCGCCCAGCTCGCGGGCCTCCTCCAGGTGCGGGTTGATCTCCTCCTCGACGGCCCGCACCTCGGGCTGCATCGCCACGTGGCGCAGCGCGTCGCCCAGGTCGCCGACCACCTCGACGGCCCTGACCACCCGGTTGCCGTGCATGAACAGCGAGGTGCGGCGCAGCCGGGTGTGCTCGTCCACCTCGGCCTTGGGCGAGGCGTAGCCGGACAGGATCCGGGCCACCTCGGCCTCGCTGCCCGGCTTGACCGTGAAGGTCAGCGCGTGGCGGACGACGCCGTCCGGCCCCGGTGCGGCCTTCGGCGGGCCGACGTGCCCGGCGGGCTGGCTGCGGGGCAGACCGGGCGGGACCTCCATGGGGGCGCGGGAGCCCGTGGAGCCGGCCGCCGAGGTCTCCCGCAGGACGGCGTAGCGCAGGGAGCGGAAGTTGTCGCTGACGCAGCCGTGCATGGGCTTGACCATCTCGCGGTGCGCCGGGCTGTCCACCCACTGCAGGAAGGTCTCCTGGTCCGTCCACTCGCTGGTGATCAGCCACTGGCGGGGGTCGTTGATCGACTGGCACAGCTGGTCGCTGACGTGGCCGGGCACCGAGGCCACCTGGTGGCGGAGCTTCTCGTAGACGTCGAGGAAACGCTGCTGGGCGCCGTCCTGGATCTCCAGCATCAGCACCACCCTCAGTCGGGTGTCGGACTCTTCGTGCTGCTTCGGCTGCGGTTCGGACAGAGTTGTCATGATCCACTTTCTGCTCTGGGCCGCACGCGGCGGGCCGTGACGGCCGCGTCCGGCGGGTGCTCCCGGCCTGGGGGAGGGAGGTGCGGTGGCGGTCGGCCCGGACAGTCGGCGCCAGGCCTGAGGTCGATCGTGAGCGGCGCACCGGGCGCGGCGCGAGATTTGCGAGCCATCCGGGCGAAGCGGCGGCACAGCCGCCCCCGGGCGGGGGATGGAAGAGCGGGGCCCCCGGCCGAGCGGGCCCGTCGAGAGCGGCCGAGTTCAGTCTCCGGGCCGCGGAATCCCCTTACAGGGCGGAGCAATTGATGAATCCGAAGGTTGACGACCGGGTGCCGGTGCTGATCGTGGGCGGCTCCCTGGTCGGGTTGTCGGCCTCGCTGTTCCTCGGCCGGTTGGGTGTCGCGCACCTGCTGGTCGAGAAGCACGCCGACACCTCGCATCACCCGCGTGGCCGAGGCAACAACGTCCGCACGATGGAGCTGTACCGGGGAGCCGGGGTCGAGCCGGCGATCCGCGAGGCGGCCTCGGTGCTGGCGCCCAACCACGGCATCCTCCAGGCGCCCTCGCTGACCGGCGCGGAGCAGGAGTGGCTGTTCCGGGAGATCGACCCGGGTGGGAAGCTGGCCCGGTTCAGCCCCAGCTCGTGGTGCCTGTGCAGCCAGAACGACCTGGAGCCGGTGCTGCTGCGGGCGGCCCGCGAACTCGGCGGCGACCTGCGGTTCAGCACCGAGCTGGTCTCCTTCGAGCAGGACGCCGACGGCGTGACCTCACTGCTGCGCAGCCGGGAGACCGGTGAGGAGCGGGTGGTGCGCTCCGAGTACCTGATCGCGGCGGACGGCCCGCGCAGCCCGGTGCGCGAACGGCTGGGCATCGCGCAGACCGGCAAGGGCGAGCTGTTCCACAACGTCAGCATCACCTTCCGGGCGAAGCGGCTGGCCGAGGTGGTCGGCGACCGGCACTTCATCGCCTGCTACCTGACCAACCCGGAGGCGGACGGCGCGCTGCTGCCGGTGGACAACCAGACGGAGTGGGTCTTCCACGCGCCCTGGCACCCGGAGCACGGCGAGCCGCTGGAGGCCTTCACCGACGAGCGCTGCGAGCGCCACATCCGGGCCGCCGTCGGCCTGCCGGAGCTGGACGTCGAGGTCACCGGCAAGGCGCCCTGGCACGCCGCCGAACGGGTCGCCGAGCGGTACGGCTCGGGGCGGGTCTTCCTCGCCGGGGACTCCGCCCACGAGATGTCCCCGACCGGCGCCTTCGGCTCCAACACGGGCATCCAGGACGCCCACAACCTGGCCTGGAAGATCGCCGCCGTGCTGTGCGGCTGGGCCGGGCCCGGCCTGCTGGAGACGTACGGGCAGGAGCGCCGCCCGGTCGCCCGGGTGACCAGCGAGCGCGCGTCGGCCCGCTCCGCGGAGCACAGCCACCCCGGTTACGCGGTGGTCCCGGGCGTCGGCCGCCAGGCCGGGGTGCTGGCGGTGGCCCTCGGCTACCGCTACCCGCAGGGCGCGGTGCTCGGCACGGACCCGGAGGGTCCGGTCGTACCCGAAAAGTTCGAGTCGACCGGTGAGCCGGGCAGCCGCGCGCCGCACCAGTGGCTGCTGCGCGCGGGCGTGCGGCTGTCCACGCTGGACCTCTACGAGCAGGCGATGGTGCTGCTCACCGGCCCCGGCGGCACGGCCTGGCAGCAGGGCGCCCGGCGGGCGGCCGACCGGCTGGCCGTCCCGCTGGACGCCTACCGGATCGGTGACGGCCCCGAGGACGACCTGGCCCCGGAGCCGGGCGCGGACTTCGCCGCGCTGCACGGCATCGGCCCGGAGGGTGCGCTGCTGGTGCGCCCCGACGGCTTCGTGGCCTGGCGCTCGCCGGGCCCGGTCGACGACTCGGAGGCCGAGGTCGAGGCCGTGCTGCGGGCGGTGCCAAGGCCGTGCCGCCGGTGTCCCTCGAGTACTACGAGCAGCCGGGCGGCAAGCACCTCACCTCGGACTTCAAGAAGATGATCCCGGACACCCT
>NZ_JBEPAK010000304.1:0-7346 GCF_040298565.1 Kitasatospora sp. NPDC001539
TCACGCGGGCACCGACGAGGGCGGTGACGGGAGCGGTCACGCGGGCGCCGACGAGCGCCGTGACGGGGGCGGTGACCGGGCGGCGGCGATGGGCGCCGGCGGCGGTCGCGGCGCGGGGCGCGGGTGGGGCGGCGGGAGAGCCGGGCGAAGACGGCGACCAGGACCGGCACGGCGGCCGTGGCGGAGCTGACGGTGAGGCCGTCGGTGAGGCCCGGCGGGCGGAAGGCGCAGGCCAGGTGGGAGGCGCCGGCGCCCAGCGGGACGGCGAGCATGCCGAGGACGGAGCCGGGAGCGGCGGCGGCGCCGCCGTCCACGGAGCAGGACCAGCCCTCGGTGGCGGGGACGGAGACCAGCGCGGTGCCGGCGGAGCCCGCCGGGAGCGTCGCGCCGAGGGAGTGCCCGCCGGCCTCGACCCGGGTGGCGCCGGTGGCGGTGAGGCGGGTCACGGCGGCTTCCAGGGCACCGGCCCGCAGACAGCCGATCGGGCGGGCGGGGACCTGGCTGACGGCGTCCGAGCGCAGGGTCACCCGGACCACGCCGTCCGCCGGTACGGTTCCCAGCCGGTGGACCGCCACCGCCGTGGTGGGCTGTTCGCCGTCGCTGCGGTAGCTGGTGCCCAGGCCGCTGACCGTGCCCCGGTACCAGACCCCGTGGAAGTAGGCCGTCCCGCCCGGCGTGCAGGTGGCGGAGAACACCGTGCCCTCGCCGCCGCCCGGCACCGACCAGCCGCTGGTGCCGTGCAGGGTCGGCGCCGGGCCGCCGGCCGGGACGGGCAGCGGGGTGTCGTAGACCTGGCTGCCGAGCAGCGACTCCTGCCGGGACCAGACCGAGGAGGTGTCCGTCCGGGCGCCCGGCGGCAGCACGGTGACCAGCGGCGGCGCGGCCGCCCGGGCCGGGGTGAAGCCGTCCGGGGGCGGCCCGTCGTCCAGGTGGGCGCGGACCGCGAACAGCGCCCGCCCGACCGGGTCGGTGACGACGGCGATCTGCCGGCCGCCGGCCGTCCAGCCCGCACCGAGGCCGTGCAGCAGCAGGGCGGCGACGGTGGGCAGCGAGCCGCTCGCGTAGCCGCCGCCCTGGCCGTCCAGGAGCAGCGGATCGTTGGCGGTGAAGGCGTGCGGGCCGGGGTCGCTGCGGCCGGCCGGCCAGTCGGCGCCCGCCTGGACGGCCGCGTACCCGGCCCGGACGGCGGCCGGGGAGACGGTGTCGGCGGGGGCCGAGGCGAAGGCCGCGTACCCGGACCAGACGGCGTTGCCGAGGACCGCGGCGCCGAGCACCCAGGTGGCCGCGGTGGTCGCCCGGCGGTCGGTGTGCCGGCGGTCCAGCACCGCGAGCGCGGCCGGCAGGACGACGGCGCCGACGCCCAGCACCACCCAGGTGGAGGCGGGGACCGACTGCCGGCCCGCCGCCAGCCCGGCGACCACCGCGACCACGGCGGCGCCGCCCAGCAGGGTGAGGAGGTCCGGCCGGTGGGCCAGTGACACCCAGCCGGCCAGGACCAGCAGCCCGCTGAGCGCGAAGGCGACGCGGTACGGCCCGCCGGCCGGGATCGCCAGACCGTGCCAGACCACCACGGTCGGGGTCCACAGGAACCCGAGCACCACCAGGACCAGCGCCGTGCACCAGACCGCCCGCTCGCGCACCCGCACCCGCCGGTTGAACGGCAGCCCGCACACCAGCAGCAGCCCGAGCACGCCGATCGCCACGTCCGGCAGCGGCCGGCCGCCCTGGACGGTGGGCAGCAGCCGGGCGAGGTGCCCGCCGAGGCCGGCCGGGCCGAGCGGCAGCACCGGCGACTCGGGCTGGGCGCCGCGGGCTGCACGGACGGCGACGAACAGCACGGGGGAGGCGAGCAGCACCCCGACGGTGGTCGCGGTGACGGCCCGGCCGGTGGCCCGGGCCCGGTGCCGGAACGGCCGGGGGGTGGCGAACAGCCGGACGGCGAACAGGAGTCCGGCCGCCAGGGTGGCCAACGCGGCGGTGTACAGGTTGCCCGCCCAGGCGAGCGCCACGCACAGCGAGCCGGCCACCCAGCGCCGCTCGTGCAGGCACCAGTCCCCGACCAGGCCGAGCAGCGGCAGCGAGACCAGGCCCCAGAGCCACATCGGCGCGGCCCCGCCGACGTCCAGCACCCAGGCGCAGAGCCCGTACCCGACGGCGGCGAGCGCCCGCAGCCGCCGGGGGCCGGGGTGGAGGCGGCCCAGCAGGTGCGCCATGAGCGCGGTGGCGAGGCCGATGGTGGCCAGGGCGACCAGCAGGACGGCGAGCCGCCCCTGGTCGCGCGGGAGCAGCACGGTGAGCCAGGAGAACGGATTCATCAGGTAGGCGAAGAAGTCCGCCAGGAAGGGGACGCCGTAGCCGCTGTTCCAGTTGAACAGCAGGTCCCCGGTGGTCCGCCCGTGCAGCAGGTCCCACAGGTGCGCGTGGTAGGGCACCGCGACCTCGCCGGCCCCGGCCGGCCACCGCCCGCTCAGCGCGGCCGCCAGCCCGTACCCGCCCACCGCCAGAGCGGCCGCGCCCGCGCAGACCGACACCTCCCGCCGCCGCTCCGTCCTCACGCACGCGCCCCGTTTCTGCCAGGAACCCCGGATCACGCCACATTAGGCGCGCCCCCGGCGCACCCGTGTCCACACGCGCCCCGCCGGAGGGTGATGCGCCCCCGGACGCGGCGGCCGGGGGTCCGGAGACACCCGAACGAGTCCGGATGCTGGACACGAGGTGTCAGGGACTGGGACGGCGGAGTAGGGTCCGACCATGTCTCGCACCATTCGTCTCGCAGTTGTCCCGGGTGACGGCATCGGCCAGGAAGTGGTGGCCGAAGGCCTCAAGGTCCTGGAGGCCGTGCTCGCCTCCGACGTGAAGCTGGAGACCACCGAGTACGACCTCGGCGCCCGGCGCTACCACCGGACCGGCGAGACGCTGCCGGACAGCGTGCTGGCCGAGCTGAAGGCCTTCGACGCGATCCTGCTGGGCGCCATCGGCGACCCGAGCGTGCCGTCCGGGGTGCTGGAGCGCGGGCTGCTGCTCAAGCTGCGGTTCGCCTTCGACCACCACATCAACCTGCGGCCGGGCCGGCTGTTCCCCGGCGTGCGGTCCGCGCTGGCCGGCGAGCCCGAGATCGACTTCGTGGTGGTCCGCGAGGGCACCGAGGGCCCGTACGTCGGCAACGGCGGCTCGCTGCGCACCGGCACGCCCCACGAGGTGGCCACCGAGGTCAGCGTGAACACCGCCTACGGCATCGAGCGCGTGGTGCGCGACGCCTACCGCCGGGCCCAGGCGCGGCCGCGCCGCAAGCTCACCCTGGTCCACAAGAACAACGTGCTGGTGCACGCCGGGCACCTGTGGTCGCGGATCTTCGCCGAGGTCGGCCGGGAGTTCCCGGAGGTCACCACCGAGTACCTGCACGTCGACGCGGCCACCATCCACCTGGTCACCCAGCCGCAGCGGTTCGACGTCATCGTCACCGACAACCTGTTCGGCGACATCCTGACCGACCTGGCCGCCGCCGTGACCGGCGGCATCGGCCTCGCCGCGAGCGGCAACATCAACCCGAGCGGCGAGTACCCGGCCATGTTCGAGCCGGTCCACGGCTCGGCGCCGGACATCGCCGGCCAGGGCAAGGCCGACCCGACCGCCACCGTGCTGTCGGTCGCCATGCTGCTGGAGCACCTCGGCTACGCCGCCGAGGCCGCGAAGGTCGAGGCTGCCGTCGCGGCGGACCTCGCCGAGCGCTCCGGCACCCGTTCCACCTCCCAGGTCGGCGACGCGCTCGCCGCCCGAGTATCCGGCTGACGGCCGGATCGCCACAAGGTCCCGGCCGCACGGGCCGGACCGCACAACCGCAGCTTGCAGCTCCCCGGGGAGCGGATGGCTGTTCGGCACGGCCCTCTGGATGCGAATATCGACAGTGGGCCGTGCCGTCGCGCGTTCGTTCCCGCGTCCGACCGCGGGAACGTTCCTTCGGCGGGGCGGCCCCGATCCAACCCCACGGTGAAGGAAACAGCCATGAGCACGCCCACCCAGGCGCCCATCACGTTCGACCTCAAGCCCTCCGCCCACCCGCTGCCCGCAGCGGAGCGCGAGGCCCGGCTGACCAACCCCGGCTTCGGCCGCGTCTTCACCGACCACATGGTGACCATCAGCTGGACCGAGGGCCGCGGTTGGCACGACGCCCAGCTGGTTCCTTACGCGCCGGTGGAGATGGATCCGGCCAACATGACGCTGCACTACGGCCAGGCGATCTTCGAGGGCCTGAAGGCCTACCGCCAGGCCGACGGCTCCATCGCGACCTTCCGCCCCGAGGCCAACGCCCTGCGCTTCCAGGCCTCGGCCCGCCGCCTGGCGATGCCGGAGCTGCCGGTGGAGACCTTCGTCGAGGCCGTCGAACTGCTTGTCCAGCAGGACCGGGACTGGGTCCCGAACGAGCCGGAGCAGAGCCTGTACCTGCGTCCGTTCATGTTCGCCACCGAGGTCGGCCTGGGCGTCCGCCCGGCCGACTCCTACCTCTTCATGATCATCGCCTCCCCGGCCGGCGCCTACTTCCAGGGCGGCATCAAGCCGGTCTCGGTCTGGCTGTCCAAGGAGTACGTCCGGGCCGCGCCCGGCGGCACCGGCGCCGCCAAGTGCGCGGGCAACTACGCGGCCTCGCTGGTCGCCCAGGCCCAGGCCGCCGAGAAGGGCTGCGACCAGGTGGTCTGGCTCGACGCCGCCGAGCACCGGTGGATCGAGGAGATGGGCGGCATGAACCTGTACTTCGTCTTCGGCGAGGGCAAGGACGCCAGGATCGTCACCCCGGAGCTGTCCGGCGCCCTGCTGCCCGGCATCACCCGCGACTCCCTGCTGCGCCTGGCCTCCGACCTCGGCTACGCCGTCGAGGAGCGGAAGATCTCCACCGACGAGTGGCAGCAGGCCAACGCCGACGGCACCCTCACCGAGGTCTTCGCCTGCGGCACCGCCGCCGTGATCACCCCGGTCGGCTCGGTCAAGTCCGCCGCCGCCGACTGGACCGTCGGCACCGGCGAGCCCGGCCCGATCACCATGGAGCTGCGCCGGGCCCTGCTCGCCATCCAGGGCGGCCAGGCACCCGACACCCACGGCTGGCTGCACAAGATCGTCTGACCGCACCCGCCCGGGCGCCCCACCCCACCGGGGCGCCCGGAGCCGCGACCCCGGAGCGTTCTCCCGGCGCCCGGGCCGCCCCCGCCCGGCGGCCGTTCCGCATCGCGAGACAGCCGGGCCGGATCCTGGAGGCTGTGTCAGACTGCGAGCGTGTCCTCGCTTTCGCTGATTATCGGCAGCAGGCGCGCCGGTCCGCAGTGACCGCTTCCGCAGGACCCGATGCGGAGCGACCACGAGCGTCCAGACCCGCGCGCAGACCTCTCGCACCCGCGAGGGGTCTTTTGCTTTTCGGGCCCAGCCCCCCGACGAGCACTGCCACCGGACCGGCCGACGGCCCTCACGAGGGGCCGGGGACACCGGGACCGCGCGCGGGATCCTGGACAGTGGAGCCGGGACGAGAAATCCGGCAGAGCAGTACGAACCTCCCCGAAACGGAGAACCAGAGGTCATGACCGAGGTCAGCCGTACCGACGACAGTTTCCACGTGTTCGACACCACCCTGCGCGACGGCGCGCAGCGGGAGGGCATCAACCTCACGGTGGCGGACAAGCTGGCCATCGCCCGGCACCTGGACGAGTTCGGGGTCGGCTTCATCGAGGGCGGCTGGCCCGGCGCCAACCCGCGGGACACCGAGTTCTTCGCGCGCGCCGCCGCCGAGCTGGAACTGCGCAACGCCGAGCTGGTCGCCTTCGGCGCCACCCGGCGGGCCGGCGGCAAGGCGGCCGACGACCCGCAGCTCGCTGCGCTGGTCGCCTCCGGCGCGCCCGTGGTGACCCTGGTCGCCAAGGCCCACGACCGGCACGTCGAACTGGCCCTGCGCACCACCCTGGACGAGAACCTGGAGATGATCCGGGACAGCGTCGAGTTCCTGCGCGCGCAGGGCCGGCGGGTGTTCATCGACTGCGAGCACTTCTTCGACGGCTACCGGGCCAACCGCGCGTACGCCCTCGCGGTGGTCCGCGCCGCCCACCTGGCCGGGGCGGACGTGGTGGTGCTGTGCGACACCAACGGCGGGATGCTGCCGGCCGGCGTCCGGGAGACCGTCGCCGAGGTGCTGGCGGACTGCGCCACGTACAAGCCCGGCGCCCGGATCGGCATCCACGCCCAGGACGACACCGGCTGCGCGGTGGCCAACACCCTGGCCGCGGTGGACGCGGGCGCGACCCACGTCCAGTGCACCGCCAACGGCTACGGCGAGCGGGTCGGCAACGCCAACCTGTTCCCGGTGGTCGGCGCGCTGGAGCTGAAGTACGACCGGCGGGTGCTGCCGGCGGGGCGGCTGGCCGAGATGACCCGGATCTCCCACGCGATCGCCGAACTGGTGAACCTGGCCCCGTCCACCCACCAGCCGTACGTCGGCTTCTCGGCCTTCGCCCACAAGGCGGGCCTGCACGCCTCCGCGATCAAGGTCGACCCGGACCTGTACCAGCACATCGACCCGGAGCAGGTCGGCAACACCATGCGGATGCTGGTCTCCGACATGGCGGGCCGGGCCTCCGTCGAGCTCAAGGGCAAGGAGCTCGGCTACGACCTCTCCACCGACCGCGACCTGGCCGGCCGGGTGGTGGCCAGGGTGAAGGAGCAGGAGAACCTCGGCTACACCTACGAGTCCGCCGACGCGTCCTTCGAGCTGCTGCTGCGGGACGAGGTGCGCGGCAACCGGGACCGCTTCTACACCCTGGAGTCCTGGCGGACCATCAGCGAGCAGGGCCCGCAAGGGGTCTCCGGCAACGAGGCGACGGTCAAGCTGTGGGCCAAGGGCGAGCGCCGGATCGCCGTCGGCGAGGGCAACGGCCCGGTCAACGCGCTCGACCAGGCGCTGCGGGCGGCCCTGGAGGGCATCTACCCGCCGCTGTCCACCTTCGAGTTGGTGGACTACAAGGTCCGCATCCTGGAGGGCCAGCACGGCACCGGCTCCAAGACCCGGGTGCTGATCGAGTCCACCGACGGCACCGCCACCTGGTCCACCGTCGGCGTCGCCGACAACGTGATCGCCGCCTCCTGGCTGGCGCTCGAGGACGCGTACACCTACGGCCTGATCCGCGCCGGGCTGGAGCCGACCGAGTAGCCGTCCCGACCTCGCCGGGGCCCCAGGGGACTTCGCCGAGTCCCCTGGGCCACGGGCGGCCCGCTCACCGGAGTCGGGCGAGGAGGGCGTGTTCGACGAGGGTGATGAGGGCGCTCTTGGCGCTGTCGCGGCGGCGGGCGTCGAGGGTGATGATGGGGGTGGT
>NZ_JBEPAK010000305.1:0-7322 GCF_040298565.1 Kitasatospora sp. NPDC001539
GCGCGGTCCCGGGGGAAGCCCTCCGACATGCACAGCAGGAGGCCGTCCGCGGAGACCACCACGGTGTGGGACACCCCGGGGGTGTTGTCCACGAAGTTGGTGATCAGCCAGTTCAGGTTCTGTGCGGCCTGGCTCATCTGGTTCAACTCAACGCTCCTGGTGATCTGCGCCGTTGCCGTCGCTCCGGCCACCGAAACTATCGAATCCGGGCTGCTGGGCACCATGCTGGAGGCCCGGCTGGTTGGCGGCCTGCTCGGCACCGGCCCGGCGGCCCTGCTGGATGCCCCGGCGCAGGTTGGTCAGCCGGCCGCGGACCTCCTCGGGGGCCCGGGAGACCTGAGGACCGGTCAGCGGTGCGGCCTCGGCGGTGCCGGAGACCAGGTTGGCCTGCGGGGTCCGGCGGGGGAGGCCGGACATCGTGACGCCGCTGGTCGAGGGCTCGCGGACCTGCTCGGCACGGCGCCAGCGCTCGTCGTTCGCGGACGGACGCCACGGCGCCTCGCCGAGGCCCGGCTGCGGCTGCTGCGGGGCCTGCTGCGGAGCCGGAGCCTGCTGCGGGGCCTGCTGCTGGAAGTCCGGCGCGGACGTGCCGGGCCGACGCGGCTGGTACGGGCGCGGCCGGGCCTGCTGCGGATCCTGCGGGTGGGCCGCACCCTGCTGCGGGTACCAGGACTGACCCCCGGCCGCCTCGGACGGCCCGGTCGGCAGCGCCATCGGCTCCTGCCGCTGCCGCTGCTGCGGCTGGACGGGGGCCTGCTCCGGGCGCGGCTGGGGCTGCTGCTGGGCCGGGTTCGCCACGTCGGGCAGCACGGGCTCCACCAGGCCGAGGCCCAGCGGGTCGCGCGGGTCGATCTGGCTGGCCTCGAAGCGGGGCCGGGCGAACTGCTGGGTGCTCTCCACCGACGCCGGCTCGGCCGACGGCAGCGGCTGGGCCGGCTGCTGGGGCGGCAGCTGCGGCTGGGCCTGGGTCTGCTGCACCTGCTGCGGCTGGGCCTGCTGGGGCTGGGCCTGCTGCTGGGCCTGCTGCTGGGGCGGCAGCTGGGGCTGGCGGTCGCGGCGCGGCGCGTCCGGGCCGGGCCGCTGCGGACGGCGCTGGCCCTGCGGACCCTGCGGACCCTGCGGACCGTGCTGGGCGGGGGCGCCCGGACCCTGACGGCCCGGAGCCCGCTGGGGCAGGCCGTCCTGCGGACGGTTGCCCGGACGGGCGCCCTGCTGCGGCGCGCCGGGGCCGCCCGGGCGGCCGTGCTGCGGCTGCTCGCCGGTCCGCGGGCCCGGAGCACCGTCGAACTCGCCGCCGGCCTGCGGGCGGCCCTGACCGCGGCGGGGCAGGCCGTTCATGCCGCCCTTCGGCGGGCCCTGGCGGCCGGGGCCGCGCTGCGGCAGGCCGCCCTGCGGCGCCTGCTGCGGCTGGCCCTGCTGCTGGGCCGGGGCGTGCTGGGCGGAGGCCTGCGGAGCCGGGGCCTGCTGGGCCTGCGCCGGCTGACCGGCGGCCGGGTTCTCGCGCAGCGACTGGCCGACCTGGCGGGTCGGCAGGCCGCCAAAGCGGCCGCCGGGCGCACCCGGGCCGTTCGGCGCGGCGGGAGCGGCCGGGCCGCCCTGGCCGAGCTGCGGACGGCCGCCCTGCGGGGCACCGCCGGCCGGGCCCTGGCCGAGCGCGGCCGGGCCGCCCTGGCGGCCGGGCGGGACCTGGCGCTGCTGGCGCGGCGTCGGGGCGACCCCGCGCTGCTGCTTGCCCGGGCCGGGGCGGCCGGCCCCGCGCCGCTCGGCGGAGTTGGTGACGTCGACGGGGAGCATGACCAGGGCGGTGGTGCCGCCGGAGTCGCTCGGACGCAGCTGGATCCGGATGCCGTGTCGCAGGGACAGGCGGCCGACCACGAAGAGGCCCATGCGGCGGGAGACGGAGACGTCCACCGTCGGCGGGTTGGCGAGGCGCTCGTTGATCTCGGCGAGGTCGTCCGGGCTCAGGCCGATGCCGGTGTCGTGGATCTCGATGAGCACCCGGCCGTCCGGCAGCGCGTGGCCGGTGACCCGGACGCGGGTCTGCGGGCTGGAGAACGAGGTGGCGTTCTCCAGCAGCTCGGCGAGCAGGTGGACGAGGTCGTTGACGACGCGGCCGGCGACCTCGGCCGACGGCACGGCGGCGAGCTCGATGCGCTCGTACTGCTCCACCTCGGAGGCGGCGGCGCGGAGCACGTCGACCAGCGGAACGGGCCTGGTCCAGCGGCGGCCCGGGTCCTCACCGGCGAGGACGAGGAGGTTCTCACCGTTGCGGCGCATGCGGGTCGCGAGGTGGTCCAGCTTGAACAGGTTGGCCAGCTGGTCCGGGTCGGCCTCGCGGCTCTCCAGCTCGGAGATCAGCGACAGCTGGCGCTGGATGAGGCCCTGGCTGCGGCGCGACAGGTTGGTGAACATCGCGTTGATGTTGCCGCGCAGGAGGGCCTGCTCGGCGGCGAGGCGGACGGCCTCGCTGTGCACCATGTCGAAGGCGTGCGCCACGTGGCCGATCTCGTCGGTCGAGTCGACGGCGACCGGCTCGACCGTGGTGTCGACGTCGTGCGGGTCGCTCTCGGAGAGCGTCTTGACCAGCTCGGGCAGGCGCCGCTCGGCGACGTCCTCGGCCGCGGCCTGGAGGCGGGTCAGCGAGCGCACCATCGAGCGGGCGATCAGACCGGCGCCACCGAGGGCGACGAGCAGCACCAGGGCGACGGCGGCACCGATGATCAGGGCCTCGGTGTCGGCCTGGGACTGGAGGTCCTGTGCCTTTCCGTCGAGGTCCTCGATCAGCTTGGACTCGATCCGGCGCTCGGCGGTGATCTTGGCGCTGGCCTTCTCGTACCAGTCCTTGTACGAGACCGGCTCGGTCTGGTGGATGCCGCTGGGCTGGAGGATCGAACGCGAGTAGCGGTCGGCGTCGGCGACCACCGAGTTGTAGCTGAGCTGGCCGCGCAGGTTGTCGAGGTCGTGCGCGGTGTAGATGTTGTTGAAACTCGTCAGCGCGTTGTCGTACGAGGTGCGCAGGCGGATGCCGAAGGACTCGTCACTGGGGCTGAGGTCGGGGCCCTTGGGGTTGGCCAGACCGGCGCTGATCAGCGCGCGCTGCTGCGAGGTGGCGTCCTTGGCCAGCGAGAACTGCTGCAGCGCGCGGGTGGAGACCAGCAGGTCCTTGTTGTTCGAGGCGAGCGCGATGTCCTGGGTGATGGACAGCAGGTCGCGGATGATCACGTCGTAGGCGGTGATCGTCGCCTGGATGTTCTGGCTGTTCTGGTACGGCGTGTTGCGGGCGTCGGCGATGGAGTTCAGGTCCTTGCGGATCTGGAACAGCAGCGCCTTCCCGCCGGAGAGTTCGAGGTTCTCGAACTTGTCCGAGGAGGCGGTGAAGGTGCGGCTCAGGTCGTCGGTGGCCTTGCGGGCCGTGACGATGTCGTCGTCCAGCGGGTCGTTCGGACGGTTGGTGATGAAGCCGGCGCTGATGTCGCGCTCGGTCTGCAGCGCGTCCGCGAGGTTGGTCGCCTTCTTGGCCAGGTCCGACAGGTTGGCCATCTGGGCGAGTTGCTGCGAGTTCTCGAGCGAGGTCTGGATGCGCAGACCACCGAGGATCAGCGAGACCAGCACCGGGAGCGCGAGCAGGGCGATCAGGCGGGTGCGGATGCGCCAGTTGCGCATCGCGAGCCGGCTCAGACCGGTGGCGCGGCGCCTGGTCAGGGTGGTGCGGAGCTTGTCCCGGGCGGACTTGCGGTCCTGGCCGTCCTCCTCCGGTCGGCCGGGGCCCTCGGGCGTCACCGGGTCGGCCGGGCCGCCGGGGGCCGCCGCCTGCTGGGGGGCTGCCACAGGCTCGCGCGACTCCGGGTCACCCGCGGCGCCGCTACCCCTTTTGAAACGTCCCTGCACTGGCGTCGCAACCTCTGGACCGGGCGTCCCGCCGCGTCGCCACGGCCTGGACGGTGTCGAGTTTCCATCCGCACCCCGGCCGGTCCGGGAGAGCGGGTCGCCGGGGTGGACTGCTCCCTACCCACGGTCCGTGGCATTCCAGCACAGCCGGGGAATCCCAACAAGGCCCGCCGGAGCGAGTCGCCGGGTACTACCGAACGCATGCGCCGTTTCACGGACTGTGCGGTAACCGGACCGGAATACCGCCTTTTTCGGACACTCGCCGGATACATGCCAACCAGGCCCTAGATCGAAAAGAGTCACAGACCTGGTGGAATGACCGACATGGGCGGAATGTCGGGAAATTCCGTTGCGGCGATATGTCGGATATCTGTGATTTGCTCATGAATTTGTGAGCAAAATCACAGGCCAATGTGTAGCTTTGGTCACGGTCTCTGTGGAAAGAGATCTCGTAACCTGGCTGTCTCCGGAGCACGGCCCCGATCAGCCTGCCCAGAACCCCTCCGAATCAATCGGAACCATTCAGGCCGGTGCCCCTCCCGCGCGGAGCCGCCCGGCCGTGACCACGAGGTGCTCTCGATGTCCCTGGCGAAGAAGGCCACCAAGTCCACGCTGTCCTGCCGCAACACGGCGAACCCGCGCCGGACCACGCTGGCCTCGGTCGAGGACTTCAGCAAGATCCCGGGCGCCCGCAAGCCCGAGGACGTCGTCACGTACTCCACCGAGCTGCCGGCCAGCACGGCCAACCCGCGCCGCACCCAGCTGATGGTCGCCCCGGTGATCACCCCCCGGGACTGACCCGGCCGCCGCTCCGCCGAGGGCGCCGCGGACCCCGCACCGGGATCCGCGGCGCCCTCGTCGTCCTCCGGAGCCGGACGCTTCCCGCCCCAACCGCGCTGAACAGGGGCAAAGCGGTCGGCAGGGGCCCCACGCGATAGCCTGGACGACGATTGACGGGGCCGCGCCCACGGAGGGCGAGGCGCCCAGCAGCGCCCGGGGGCGCCCCGGGCGGCCGACGAAGCGAGGGGTAGCCCAGCCGTGCGCATTGCCAGGTTTTCCGTCCGGGAAGGGAGCCCTGCCGCCGGCAGCGTCTCCTTCGGCGTGGTCGAGGGGGACCCTTCCCAGCCCGACTCGCTGGTCGTCCACGCGCTGGCCGGCCACCCGTTCGGCCAGCCCCAGCCCACCGGCGAGAGCTACCGCTTCCAGGACGTCCGGCTGCTCAGCCCGATGCTGCCCAACAAGATCGTGGCGGTCGGCCGCAACTACGCGGCGCACGCCGCCGAGCTGGGCAACGACGTCCCGGACGTCCCGCTGACCTTCTTCAAGCCCTCCACCTCGGTGATCGGCCCGACCGAGAGCATCGCGTACCCGCCGTTCTCCTCGGACGTCCACCACGAGGCCGAACTCGCCGTGGTGATCGGCCGGATGTGCCGCGAGGTGCCGCTGGACCGGGTGCCCGAGGTGATCCTCGGCTACACCTGCGCCAACGACGTCACCGCCCGGGACGTCCAGCAGCGCGAGGGCCAGTGGGCCCGGGCCAAGGGCTTCGACACCGCGTGCCCGCTCGGCCCGTGGATCGAGACCGACCTCGACCCCGGCGACCTCGCCATCACCTGCACGGTCAACGGGGAGCTCCGCCAGACCGGCCGCACCTCCCTGATGGTCCGCTCGGTCGCCGAGCTGATCGTCCACATCTCCGAGGCCATGACGCTGCTGCCCGGCGACGTCATCCTCACCGGCACGCCCGCAGGGGTGGGCCCCCTCAACGTCGGCGACGAGGTCGCCGTCTCCATCGAAGGCATCGGCACTCTCACCAACAAGGTGATCAAGCGTGGCTAACACTGACCCGGCCGTCCGGGTTCGCTTCTGTCCCTCCCCGACCGGCAACCCCCACGTGGGCCTGGTCCGCACCGCCCTCTTCAACTGGGCCTTCGCCCGCCACAACGGCGGCACGCTGGTCTTCCGGATCGAGGACACCGACTCCGCCCGCGACTCCGAGGAGTCGTACGAGCAGCTGCTCGACGCCATGCGCTGGCTCGGCTTCGACTGGGACGAGGGCCCGGAGGTCGGCGGCCCGCACGCGCCGTACCGCCAGTCGCAGCGGATGGACATCTACGCCGACGTCGCCCGCCGCCTGCACGAGGCCGGCCACGCCTACCACTGCTACTGCAGCACCGAGGAGCTCGACGCCCGCCGCGAGGCCGCCCGCGCGGCCGGCAAGCCCTCCGGCTACGACGGCCACTGCCGCGACCTGACCGAGGACCAGATCGCGGTCTACAAGCTGGAGAAGCGCGAGCCGATCCTGCGCTTCCGGATGCCCGACAGCACCATCACCTTCGACGACCTGGTCCGCGGCACCCTGACCTTCGAGCCGGAGAACGTGCCCGACTACGGCATCGTCCGGGCCAACGGCGCCCCGCTGTACACCCTGGTCAACCCGGTGGACGACGCCCTGATGGGCATCACCCACGTGCTGCGCGGCGAGGACCTGCTCTCCTCCACTCCGCGGCAGATCGCGCTGTACGCCGCGCTCGCCGAGATCGGCGTCGGCAACGGCACCACCCCGCGCTTCGGCCACCTGCCGTACGTGATGGGCGAGGGCAACAAGAAGCTCTCCAAGCGCGACCCGCAGTCCTCGCTCAACCTGTACCGCGAGCGCGGCTTCATCCCCGAGGGCCTGCTCAACTACCTGTCCCTGCTGGGCTGGTCGCTGGCGGAGGACCGCGACATCTTCGGCATCGACGAGATGGTCGCCGCCTTCGACATCACCAAGGTCAACGCCAACCCGGCCCGCTTCGACCTGAAGAAGTGCGAGGCGATCAACGCCGAGCACGTCCGCAAGCTGGCCCCGGACGACTTCGCGCGCCGACTGGTGCCGTTCCTGCAGGCCGCCGGCCTGCTGCCGGCCGAGCCGACCGCCGAGCAGCTGGACCTGCTCGCCAAGGTCGCCCCGCTCACCCAGGAGCGGATGGTCGTGCTGAGCGAGATCGTCAACATGGCCGGCTTCCTGTTCGTCGACCCGGCCGACTTCACCGTCGACCCGGACGACGCCGCCAAGGTGCTCAACGCCGACGCCCGCCCGGTGCTGGAGGCCAGCATCAAGGCGCTGGAGGAGCTCGCGGACTTCACCCCGGAGCCGATCCAGGCCGCGCTGCGCGAGGCCCTGGTGGAAGGCCTGGGCATCAAGCCCAAGTTCGCGTTCACGCCGCTGCGGGTGGCCGTCACGGGGCGCCGGGTCTCCCCGCCGCTGTTCGAGTCGATGGAGCTGCTCGGCCGCCCCGAGACGCTGCGCCGGCTGCGCTCCGCCCTGGACGCCCTGCCCGCCGCCTAGGGCGTGGACGCCCTGCCCGCCCCCCGAGGCGCCCGGCGGATCCCCGGGCGCCCGCCCGGTGGACGCCCTGCCTGAGCGGCCCCGAGGGGCCGCTGAGCAGGCC
>NZ_JBEPAK010000306.1:0-7302 GCF_040298565.1 Kitasatospora sp. NPDC001539
GCCGCGCCGTGGAGGCTTCGCTGCGCCGCCACCCCCAGCTCACGGCGGGCTTCTGGCACGACGGGTCGGACGCTCCGCTCCAGTTCGTACCCCGCGCGTTCTCCCTGCCGTGGCAGGAGATCGACCTGAGCGGCCTCGACCAGGAGGCCCGGGCCGCGGAGCTGGACCGCGTCCTGGCCGACCAGCCCCGCTTCACGCCCAGTCGCCCGCCGCTGTTCCGCTTCGTCCTGGTTCGGACCGCGACGGACCGGCACAGTCTCGTCTTCACCCACCACCACCTCCTCCTGGACGGCTGGTCGGTGCCGCTGCTGCTGCAGGAGGTCCTCAGCGGGTACGCCGCGGACGGCGACTCCACCGCGCTGCGGCCGGCCGTCGACTACCACGCGTACTCGGAGTGGCTGCGCGGCCAGGACCGGGCCGCAGCCGAGGCCGCCTGGCGCACCGCGCTGGCCGGCCTCGCGGGTCCGACCCGACTCGCCGCCCGGGACGCGCAACCGGTCGGCGGCAGCGTCGCCGAGATCGCGGTGGAGCTGGGTACCCGGCTCACGGGCGCCCTCGAGCGTGCCGGCCGACGGCACGGGATCACTCTCGGCACGCTCGTGCAGGGCGCCTGGGCGGTGCTGCTGGGCGGCCTGACCGGGACCCAGGACGTCGTCTTCGGCGGCACCGTCGCGGGCCGGCCGCCGGAGGTCGACGGCATCGAGTCGATGCTGGGCCTGTTCATCAACACCCTGCCCGTCCGGGCCGGGTTCGACCGCGCCGAGCCCGTGCACGGGCTGCTCAGCCGTCTGCAGGGCGAGCAGGCCGAGCTGACCGCCCACCAGCACCTGCCGTTGGCCGAGGTGCAGCGCCTGGGCGGTGTCGGCGAGCTCTTCGACACCCTGCTGGTGATCGAGAACTACCCGTTCGAGCCGGAGTCGCTGAAGACGGCGGACGGTGGTCTGCGGGTCGCGGCGATCGACGGCCGGGACGACACGCACTACCCGCTGAGCATCGCCGTGATGATGGGCGAGTCGCTGCGCCTGCGACTGGGGCACCGCACCGACCTGCTCACGACCGAGCACGTCCAGGCCGTCGCGGCGGCTCTGGTGCACGTCCTGGAGCAGTTCGCCGAGGACCTGGAGCAGCCGGTCGGCCGGGTCCGGCTGCTGGATCCCGCCGCACGCGCAGCGGTCCTCGGCCAGGGGCGCGGCGCGGCCGCTCCGGCGGCGGCCGGCACCGTCGTCGGGCTGCTGGAGGAACAGGCCGCACGGACGCCGGACCTCAGGGCGTTGGTCGGCACCGACGGCGCGCTGACGTACGCGGAGCTCAACGCCCGGGCCAACCGGCTCGCCCGTCTTCTGACCGGCCGCGGGGTCGGGCCGGAGCGGACGGTCGGTCTCCTGATGCCGCGCGGTGTGGACACCGTCGTCACGATGTTCGCCGTCCTGAAGGCCGGCGGGGCCTACCTGCCGATCGACCCCGCGCTGCCCTCCGAACGGATCGGGTTCGCGATCGAGGACACCGACCCGGTCGTCGTGGTGACCACCCGCGACCTGGCCGCCGGGCTCGCCCCGGGGCTGTCCCGGGACTCCCTCCTGCTCCTGGACGACGCGGCCACCGTCACCGAACTCGCCGCGCTCCCGGCCCACGACCGCACCCCGGACGAGCCGGGTGACGCGGCGCGCCCGGAGAACCTGGCCTATCTGATCCACACCTCCGGTTCCACCGGCGTTCCCAAGGGCGTCGGGGTCGAGCACCGCAACCTGATGAACCTGTTCGCGGCCCACCGGCAGGACCTCTTCGAGCCGGCGGTGGCAGCCGCGGGCGGGCGGCGCTTCCGCGCCGCCCTCACCGCCTCGCTGTCGTTCGACACGTCCTTCGACGGCGTGCTGTGGATGCTGGCCGGCCACGAACTCCACATCATCGACGACGACGTGCGCCGGGACCCGCGGGCTCTGGTGTCCTACGTCGCGACGGAACGCGTCGACTTCCTCGACGTGACCCCGTCGTACTGCGCCCAGCTGTTGGACGCCGGGCTCCTGGACGACGCCGACACGGCGCCAGCGGTGCTGATGCTCGGCGGTGAGGCGCTCGGCCCGGATCTCTGGGCCCGTCTGCGCGCCGCCCGTACGACGGCGAGCCACAACTTCTACGGCCCGACCGAGTACACCATTGACGCCCTGTCGTTCCCGCTCAGCGACTCGGAGCAGCCGGTGATCGGCGGCCCGCTGCGCAACGGGCGGGCGTACGTGCTCGACGGCGCGCTCCAACCGGTGCCACCGGGCGCACCGGGCGAGCTGTACCTCGCCGGGCCGCAGGTCGCCCGGGGCTACGCCGGTCGGCCGGCGCTGACAGCGGACCGGTTCGTCGCCGATCCGTTCGGCTCGGGCGGGCGCATGTACCGCACCGGAGACGTCGTGCGCTGGTCCGGGCACGGGCTGATCGAGTTCCTCGGCCGCGCGGACGAACAGGTCAAGATCCGCGGCTACCGCATCGAACTCGGCGAGATCGAGCAGGCGTTGGCCGCACACCCCACCGTGTCCCGAGCGGCGGTGGTCGCCCGGACCGACGCGCCCGCGGTGACCCGGCTGGTGGCCTACGCGGTCGGAACGGCCGGGCCGGTGGACCCGGCGGAGCTGCGCGCCCACCTGGCCCGGGTCCTGCCCGAGTACATGGTTCCGGCCGCGGTGGTGCCGATCGCGGAACTGCCGCTCACCGTGAACGGCAAGCTCGACGTCGCCGCGCTGCCCGCACCCGACTTCACGGTCGCGGTCTCCTCGCGGTCGGCGGCCACGCCGGCCGAGCACACGCTCTGCACACTGTTCCAGGAGGTGCTGGGCCTGCCCGCGGTCGGGATCGACGACGACTTCTTCGCGCTCGGCGGCGACAGCATCATCTCCATCCAGTTGGTCAGCCGCGCCCGCCGCGCCGGACTGGAGATCAGCCCCCGGGACGTCTTCACGCGCCGCACCGTGGCCGCGCTGGCGGCCGGGGCGGCGACGGTCACCGACCGCGGGGCGAGCCCTGACCCCGCCGCGGTGGGCGAGGTCCCGCTGACGCCGATCGTCCACGCCCAGCACGAACTGGGCGGACCGGTCGACGGCTTCCACCAGGCCTTCGTCCTGTCGCTGCCGGCCGGCGCCACGGCGGACCGACTGGCCCGGGTGCTGCAGACCGTGGTGGACCACCACGACGCGCTCCGCCTGCGGCTGGACGTGAACGCCGGCGCCTGGCAGTTGACCGTCCGGGAACCGGGCGCGGTCCACGCCGACGCCCTGCTGTCCCGTACGGCGGTCGAGGTCCCGCAGGACGGGGCGCGTGACGAGGCCTTCGACGATGCGCTCCGCGCCGAGCTCCCGCTGTCCCGGGCCCGGCTGGCCCCGACGGCCGGGACCGTGCTCGACGCGGTGTGGTTCGACGCCGGCCCCGCCCATGCCGGGCGGCTGCTGCTGAACATCCACCACCTGGCCGTCGACGGGGTGTCCTGGCGGATCCTCCAGGAGGACCTGCGGATCGCCTGGGAGGCGCAGGAAGCCGGCCGCGAAGCGCGGCTCCCCCGGGTGGGGACCTCGTTGCGGTCCTGGGCGACGCGACTGACCGAGCTCGCCCGGACCCCGGAGCGGGAGCAGGAGCTGCCGCTCTGGCTGGACCTGCTGCGCACCGACGACCCCGCCGTGGCCGACCGCGTGCTGGACCCGGCCCGGGACGTGGCCGCGACCGCCCGGACGCTCACCGTGTCCGTGCCCTCGGAGCAGACCGTTCCGTTGCTCACCACCCTTCCTGCGGCCTACTCCACCGGCGTCACCGAGATCCTGCTGGCCGGATTCGCCCTGGCCGTCGCCGACTGGCGCCGGCACCGGGGGCAGCCGGCGGAGGGCCCGCTGGTGGACGTCGAGAGCCATGGCCGGCACGACCTGTTCGCCGGCGCCGACCTGTCGCGGACGGTCGGCTGGTTCACCGAACAGCACCCCGTCCGGGTCGACCCCGGCCCGCTGGACTGGGGGGACGTCTCGCTCGGCGGCCCGTCCGTGGGCCAGGCGGTCAAGCGGATCAAGGAGCAGGTCAACGCGCTGCCCGGCAACGGAGCAGGTTACGGCCTCCTGCGGTACCTCAACCCGGGCACCTCCCGCGCCCTGGCGGAGCTGCCGTCCGCCGAGTGGGGCTTCAACTACCTGGGCCGCTTCGCCGACGGGGCGGCCGGCAAGGACTGGGCACCGGCCGGCACGACCGGCCTGATCGGCGGCGCCGACCGGCGGATGCCGTTGGAGCACGCCGTCGACCTGACCCTGGTCACCGAGGACCGTCCCGAAGGTCCGGTCCTGGTGGCGACCTGGACCTGGGCCGGTGAACTGCTCGCCGAGCCGGAGGTCGAGCAGCTCTCCCGGGCCTGGCTGCGGTCCGTCGAGGCGCTCGCGGCCCACGCCGCGGATCCCGCGGCCGGCGGGCGGACCCCGTCCGACTTCCCGCTCGTGTCGCTGTCCATGCGTGAGGTGGAGCTGCTCGAAGCCGCCCAGCCGGCGTTGGTCGACGTCCTGCCGCTGGCACCGCTGCAGCAGGGCCTGATGTTCCAGAGCATGGTGAGCGAGGGCGAACTGGACCTCTACACCTCGCTGCTGACCCTGGACGTCCGCGGGCCGCTGGACGTGGCCCGGCTGCGCTCGGCCTGGGACGAGCTGGTGGTGCGGCACCCCAACCTCCGGACCGAGTTCCGCCAGGAGGGCCTGCGCGACACCGTCGCGGTGGTCGTGGCCTCCGTCGACCTTCCGTGGACGCACGTCGACCTGTCGGACCTGGGGTCCGAGGAGCGCGCCGAGCGGCTGCGCGGTCTCGTCGAGCAGGAGCGGGGCCACCGCTTCGACCTCGGCAGCGCACCGCTGCTCAGGTTCACCGTCGTCCGCCTCGGGGACGACCATCACCAACTGCTGTTCACCAACCACCACATGCTGGTGGACGGCTGGTCGATGCCGATGCTCTTCGCCGAGCTGTTCGAGCTGTACACCGGCGGCGAGCGCACCCCCCGGCTGCCGTACACCTACCGGGACTACCTCGCCTGGCTGGGCCGGCAGGACCGGGGCGCCGCGGAGCTGGCCTGGAGCCGTGAGCTGGCCGGCCTGGACGGTCCCACCCTGCTGGCCCCGGCCAAGCTCTCGCGCGAGGTCGTGGTGCCGTCGCGCCTGACCACCGAGCTGTCCGAGGAGTCGACGGCGGCGTTGAGCGCCACCGCCCGCCAGTACGGCCTCACCCTCAACACGGTGGTGCAGTCGGCACTCGCCGTGCTCATCGCCCGGCTGACCGGACGGACGGACGTCGTGTTCGGGACGACCGTCTCCGGCCGTCCGGCGGAGCTGCCCGGGATCGAGGACATGCTCGGCATGTTCATCAACACCGTCCCGGTCCGGGCGGAGGTCCGCCCCGAGCAGACCCTGCTCGACACCGCGAAGCTGCTGCAGGAGCGCCAGTCCGCGCTGCTCGAGCACCACCACCTCGGGCTGGCCGACATCCAACGGGCGGCGTCGCAGCGCGAGCTGTTCGACACCGTCATCTCCTTCCAGAACTTCCCGCTGCAGCAGGCCCTCCCGGACCTCGGCGAGGCAGGACTGGAGGTGACGGCCGCCGAGAGCACCGACGCCAGCCACTACCCGTTCGTCTTCCACGCGTTCCCCGGCGAGCGCATCGAACTTCGCATCACGTACCAGCCCGACCTGCTGGACGAGACCGCGGCGCGGGCGATGCTGGACCGGCTGGCGCTCGCGGTGTCCGCGTTCGCCTCCCAGCCGGAACGCCCGGTGGGCCGGCTGGACCTGTTCGCCGAGGGCGAGCAGGAGGAGCTGCGCCGCTTCGCCGCCGGCGGGACGTCGGCCGCGACGGCCGGTCACTTCGCCGAACTCTTCGAACGCGTGGCGGCCGCCACGCCTCAGGCACCGGCGGTGCGCTGGGAGGACCGGACCCTCAGCTACGAGGAGGTCAACCGGCACGCCAACCGGCTCGCCCGCCGACTGGTCGCGAGCGGCGTCGGCCCCGAGCGCTTCGTGGCGGTGGTCCTGCCCCGGTCGGTGTCCTGGATCGTCGCGGTCCTCGCGGTGGCGAAGGCCGGCGGCGCCTACCTGCCGGTCGACCCCGAGTACCCGCAGGACCGGATCGAGTTCATGCTCTCGGACGCGCAGCCGGTGCTGGCCGTCACGTCGAGCGCGACCGCGGACGCGGTGGCGTCGGTGGCCGGTCTTCCGCAGCTGCGGCTGGACGACGCCGACGTCGTCTCCGCACTGGCCGCCGAAGCCGACGGTGACCTCAGCGCGGCAGAACGCAGCGGCACCGCGGGCATCGCGGGTGCGGCGTACATGATCTACACCTCCGGTTCGACCGGTCGGCCGAAGGGCGTCGTCGTCACCCACGCGGCGCTGGCCGCCCTGGCCGACCTGCACGCGAGCAGGCTCGGGGCGGGGCCCGGCAAGCGGGTCCTGCAGTTCGCCTCGCCGAGCTTCGACGCGTCGGTCTGGGAGATCTGCATGGGGCTGCTGACCGGCGCCACGCTCGTCCTGGCACCCGCGCACCGGCTGCTGCCGGGCCCGGCGCTCGTCGAACTGGTCGCCGAGCACGGGATCACCCACGCCACCATCCCGCCGACCCCGCTCGGGGCGGTGGGGGACGAGGACCTGCCGAGCCTCGAAGCGCTCGTCGTCGCGGGCGAGGCCACCCCGGCCGAACTGGTCGACCGGTGGGCCCCGGGCCGCACGATGGTCAACGCCTACGGGCCGACCGAGACCACGGTCTGCGCGACCGTCAGCGGCGCGCTCGACACCGGCCGTCCCACCATCGGCAAGCCGATCCCCCACACCCTGGTGCGGGTGCTGGACTCTGCGCTGCGCCCCGCTCCGGTGGGTGTCGCGGGCGAGGTCTACATCAGCGGCCTCCCGCTGGCCCGCGGCTACTGGAAGCGCGCAGGCCTGACGGCCGAGCGGTTCGTGGCGGACCCCTTCGGTCCGGCCGGCGCCCGCATGTACCGCACGGGTGACCTGGCGCGCTGGCGCGCCGACGGAGAGCTCGACTTCCTCGGCCGGGCCGACCAGCAGGTCAAGCTGCGCGGCTTCCGGATCGAACCGGCGGAGATCGAGACCGTGCTGACGCGGGCCGCGGGGGTGGACGAGGCGCTGGTGACGGTCCGCGAGGACCAGCCCGGCGACCCGCGTCTGGTCGGCTACCTGCTGGCCGCCGAGGGCCAGGACCTCGACCTGGACGCGGTCGTCGCCACGGCCGGCGCGTCCCTGCCGGACTACATGGTGCCGCAGTCCTTCGTCGTCCTCACGGCCTGGCCGATGACGC